>DYOT01000139.1 GCA_020720345.1 Candidatus Caenarcanum sp. | reverse complement strand
ATAACAGGTTTTTATTTTTTTGAAGTCTGTCTGATGTAAAACATTTATAAAGCAATTTACTTTTATCAGCTTTTAAGATAAATTTAATATAAATTAGTGTCTAAATATACATGAATAAAAATAATAATTTTAAACGAGGATAAATTGGATGATAAATCAGGCGGTTTTGAGAGAACTAGAAGGAAGCACCTTCCAGCTTACCGAAGAGCAAAAAGACATCAGGCAGGTTGTTAGGGAATTTTCAGAAGCAGTTATAGCCCCACGCTCGGCAGAAGTTGACGAAACAGCAAAGTTTCCTTGGGATATTTATAAACAAATGGCAGAAAACGGACTGGTTTCCCTCCCGTACCCTGAAGAGTACGGCGGAGGCGGGGTTGATCCTGTTACTGAATGTATCCTTGTAGAAGAATTATCAAGAGTTGATCTTTCAGCCGCTCTGGCATGCCTTGTTAATACACTTGGCAGTAAACCAATTTTACTTGGCGGAAATGAAGCTCAAAAACAAAAATATATTACACAAATTACTTCCGGTGAAAAGCTTTGTGCGTTTGGTTTGACAGAAGCCGGTGCAGGAAGCGATTTTATGGGAATCAGAACTCGTGCTGTTAAAAAAGGCGATAAATATATCCTTAACGGTACAAAATTATTTATAAGCCATGCCAATGTATCCGAAATTTGCACAGTATTTGCAAAAACCAGCCCTGATCCCGGACTTAAAAGCTTAAGCTGTTTTATTGTAGATAGCAGTTCTCCCGGATTCAAAGTAGGAAAAATTGAGCATAAACTTGGTATTAGAGGCTCTGAAACAGCTGAATTAATCTTTGAAGATATGGAAGTTCCTGCGGAAAATCTTCTTGGCAGCGAAGGTGCAGGCTGGAAGCTTGCTATGAGCACACTTGACCATTCCAGACCGGGCGTTGGCGCTCAGGGTGTTGGGGTCGCACAGGGCGCTTTTGAATTTGCCCTTAAATATGCACAGGAAAGAGAGCAGTTTGGTCAGCCAATCGGAAACTTTGAAGCTGTACAGAACATGCTTGTTACTATGGCAATGAAAATAGAAGCGGCAAGGCTTCTTGTGTATAAAGCCGCAACTTCTGTTACAAACGATAACAGGGAAAAATCAATGCATGCGTCCCTCGCAAAATGCTACGGCGGCGACATAGCAATGGAAGTTACTACTGATGCGGTTCAGGTTCTTGGCGGATATGGATTCACCAAGGAATTCCCTGTTGAAAGAATGATGAGAGACGCAAAAATTACCCAGATTTATGAAGGAACCAATCAGGTTCAGAGAATGGTAATCAGCAGACATCTTCTTAAAGGTTATAAATAGGAATTTTATTTAATATAAAGATTTTTAAGGGGCTTTGATAGCCCCTTAATTTTTTTGTTGTTTATTGACGGGGCTGAAAACCTTTTTAGATTTGCATTGCAGTCTCTAAGTTAAATTCTGAATAGTTATCATGATATTTAAACAGTGCCCCTTGGGATAAAAGCTTTTCCTGAAGCTGTTTAACATCTATGTTGTGAAAATCTGCCATGGGCGATTTTTCAGAGGTAATCGCTGCGGCAATTCCTGCGGCCTGTCCTGTAGCCATACAGCATGGGATTTCTCTGAACATGTCTATTAATTTATGATCAACAGATATGCCCCTGCCTGCAAAGATTACATTGTTAATTTCTTTTGAAATTAAACAGCCGTAGGGGATTTCAATAGAGCCCCTGCCCGAACCGGAATAATCAGGAGCTTTTGCTATAGAATCGGTAAAAGTTCTGGCTATATCTTCATTAGTGTAGCGATAAACGCCTTTAATCCTTCGTGAATCTCTAATACCTATTTGTGGTGCTGTATCAATAAGATAACCTTCTTCAAAGCCAGGCATTGAGCTTTTGAATGATTTAACAATTTGATGTATTTGCCTTCGCCCAATAATTTCAGCCCTCGTTAAGTCTTGAGTGTCTGTTATATCAATATTTTCAACATGTGAAATGTTAAACCATGCTTCTTTTTTATGAACAGTTTTTGTCCAGCCGCCAATTTTTATGGATATGCCCATGCTTGTTAATAAACTTTTATAATAATATGGGTTTTCTCTGATAAATTTCGATATTCTGTCGGGATCAACCCCTCCCACCCTGAATCCGAGAGTGACTGGAAGTGTTTTGTCCTTTGATTCTTGTTCAAAAGGAATATTGCAATATTTTGCAATATCTGCATCTCCTGTCGCATCAACAAAAGCTCTGGCTTTGATAACCCTTCTGCCTGATTTTCCTTCAAGGACAACTCCTGTAATGCCGTTTTCTGTTTTAATAACATTGGAAACATAGTTATGAAAATATGGAAATATTTGATTTTCCTGAATAAAGCAGTCAAAAACATATTTCATTGATTCAGGGTCAAATAAAACATGGTTTCCTATGTTTTCAGTGGCTCCAAGCTCGTTAAGCCTGTTAATTGTATCTTCACAAAATCCTTTAATTATTTTTTGCTTGCCGTCGGTGAGCCCGACAAGGAGAATAATGAGTCCTCCTGTAGCCTGACCTCCAAGATAGCCGTATCTTTCGACAATAGCGGTTTTTGCGCCTGTTTTTGCGGAAGAAACAGCAGCACTAATGCCGGCAGGGCCGCCTCCCAAAACTATAACATCATATTCTCCAATTATTGGAAGTTCCCGCTGGGGTTCCAATACATATTTCATAATTTCTCCTTACGTAATTGTCATTGCGAGGCATTTAACGTCTATAAATAAATGATTTCTCTACCGAAGCAATCTTCCAAAATACAATATAGCCTGAAGGAAGATTGCTTCGTGAGCTTGTCAATAGCTTATTCGCTAAATTTCATGCCTCGCAATGACAGGAAATAATAGAACAACCTCAAGCTGAAATATACAATTGCTATCGTTTTTATTATAGTATGTATTGTACAACTTTTATAGAAAAAGAAGAGAATTCCCAAAATTATGAACATGAATGCAGTTATGTTTTATGAGCCGGGACTTATAAAATACGAAGAAACAGATGTCCCTGAAATCAGCGAAGAAGAAGTTCTTATAAAAATAGAAATGGCTCTTACCTGCGGGACAGATATTAAGACCTACAAAAGAGGTCATCCTGTTTTAATTAAAACTGTTCCTTCCGGCTTCGGGCATGAATTTGCAGGAACCGTTTATAAAACAGGAAAAAATATTGAAAATTTTGTTCCCGGTCAAAGGGTTGTGGCGGCAAACTCCGCTCCATGCCAGAAATGTTATTACTGCCGCATTCATGAATATAATTTATGCGAGAATCTTAATTTTTTAAACGGGGCTTTTGCTGATTATATAAGAATTCCCGAGCTTATCGTAAAGCAAAATCTTCTTAATATACCTGATCACATTACTTATGAAGAAGCAGCCTTCACTGAGCCGCTTGCAAACGTTGTTTTAGGAGTGGAAAAAACAAACATAAAGCCCGGTCAAACTGTTGGAATTATCGGATTAGGACCCATCGGTCTTATGTTTGTCAGACTTGCCAAGCTTAAAGGGGCAAGAGTCGTAGCAGCAGGAAGAAATCCTCTTAAATTGCGCCTCGCAAAAGAATTTGGAGGGGCGGATGAAGTTATTGATTTAACAAAAGTAGCTGACCCTAAAAAGGCTTTTCTTGACCTGACTCCTGAGGGGAAAGGGCTTGATGTTGCGATTGAAGCTGTAGGGCTTCCTGAATTATGGGAAAAAATGATTGACTTAGTCAGAAAAGGCGGAACCGTTAATCTTTTTGGGGGGTGTAAATCAGGAACAAAAATTAGTCTTGATACAAGAAGGATTCATTATGATGAAATCAAAATAGCAAGCACGTTTCATCATACTCCTAAGCACATAAGAGAAGCTTTAAGGCTTATAAGCGAAAGAAAAGTTGATGTAAGACAGCTTATTACCCATACTATGCCAATTTCCAGGATAGACGAGGCAATAAGACTTCATAATGAAGGAAAAGCCATAAAAATAGCCCTAAAACCATAA
>DYOT01000138.1 GCA_020720345.1 Candidatus Caenarcanum sp. | reverse complement strand
GTTTTTTTAGCTGATTCTAATCAAAATTCTCATTTTAACTGATAAACTTTCTCATTGTTTTTGGCAAAATAAAAGTCTAGCAAACGGAAGCTAAAAGTCTAGTGCATGCAACGAGGACTTATCAGGTGGCGACTGCCACTTCAGCATTATGATTTTTACTTTTTTGCAGAAAAATTAATTGGCGACTCAAGTTATTTAGCTGAAACAGAACTGCTTATAGCGTCCATAAGCCTAGAAACGCCTATTACTTCTATATTGGCTGTTGTTTTAAGAGGCAGGTTTGATTTTGGAGCCAGAACTTTTTTAAATCCAAGCTTTGCAGCTTCATTTATCTTTGATTCCAGATTGCTTACGCTTCTTATTTCGCCGGAAAGCCCGATTTCCCCGATTATTACGGTTTCAGGGTCGACTGTAACGTTTCTTGCGCAGGTGGCAACCGCAAGAGCAATGCCGAGATCCGCAGCAGGTTCCTGAATATCAAGCCCTCCCACAGCGTTTACATAAACGTCCTGCTTGCTTAAGTTTAAGCCTACCCGTTTTTCAAGAACGGCTAATATTTGCAAAACCCTGTTATATTCGATTCCTGTCGCAACTCTTCTTGGTGAAGGATAGGAAGTGGGACCGACAAGCGCCTGAATTTCCACAAGAATAGGGCGTGTTCCTTCACTGCTGGCGATTACCACGCTTCCTGGGGCTATTGCTGATGAGCGTTCCGATAGAAAAAGAGCACTGGGATTCTTGACTTCAGTAAGCCCATTTTCGTCCATGTTGAAAACGCCAAGTTCGCTTGTGCTTCCGAATCTGTTTTTTATTGTTCTTAATAGCCTGTAAGACTTATACCTGTCCCCTTCAAAGTAAAGGACGGTGTCTACCATATGTTCAAGCACTTTAGGGCCCGCAATAATACCGTCTTTTGTAACGTGTCCTATTACAAGAACGGTAATGCCGGTGGACTTGGCAATGTTCATCAAAGTTCCGCAGCATTCCCGAACCTGACTTACGCTGCCGGGAGAGCTTGAAATATTGCCGGTGTAAATTGCTTGAATGCTGTCTATAATAAGAATTTTAGGTTTTAATTCATTTATGTTTCTTTGTATTTCGTCTAAATTTGTTTCAGAGAGAATATAAAGGTTATCAGAGTTTATACCGAGTCTTTCTGCCCTGAGTTTAATTTGTTTTGGGGATTCTTCGGCAGAGACATAAAGGGTTTTCAAGCCGTTTCCTGCTAAAATACCGCATGCCTGAAGAGTTATTGTTGATTTTCCAATGCCGGGGTCGCCGCCTATAAGCACAAGAGAACCCATAATCAACCCGCCGCCGAGCACATTGTCAAATTCTGCCATACCGGTAGTATAGCGCATGCTTTCATCAATATTGATGTCTTTTAAAGATTGGGGGACGGAGTTGTCGATTTTTTCTGAAGAGATGGAAGAGCGGAGGGGATTTTTTGAAAAAACCTCCTCGACAAGAGTTCCCCAACTTGAGCAGTCGGGGCATTTTCCGAGATAACCGGAAGCTTCGTACCCGCAGGTCTGGCAAATCCATTTTGATTTTAACTTTGACATAATAAAATTATACTCTTTCAAGAATTTTATTACATTTTATAAACGATGAAGTTATATAAAGAAGCTAGTATATTTTAAATAGGGATAAAATGGGGAATAAATTATGACAGGGGCTATTCAGGGGACAACAACTGATATTAGTACAATTAATCAGCAAATACAGGATTTTAAAGACGGAAAAGCCAAAATCAGCAAAGAAGATTTGACCGGTCTTGTTTGCAGCCAAATTAAGCAAGATCAGGAAATTTCAGCTACATTAGTAGACCTTGTTGATTCCTATGAGGAAATTGATAAAAACCATGACGGTATTGACTATTCCGAATTTGAAACATACCAGAACTCTTCACAAGGAATGTTAAGCGCATTAGGGATATCTCCGGGCTCAATAAGCCGGCAGATAGACATGCTTAGCCTTGGAATATTAGGAAATAGTTCCACAGAGGATTCAGCAGGAACTTCATCGCAGAGTCAGCAGTTTAGCCTGTTGAATTCAGGATTGTTTAATGATAGTGATACGTCTTCAAGCTCCTTTGAAAATCTTTTAACAGGCGGCTTTGATAATTCAAGCACTTCGACCTCAACATCATCATTAAATATAAGCCAGTTAATGCAAAATTATATTAATAGCCAAACCAAAACTGATGCCAATACAAATACAACAAATAGTGATATCCTCTCAAGTTTAATAGATGAATTAGGCTAGCATACTAATTTATATTCGGCTAAAAGGATTGGGATTGTTTTTTATTGTATGTCCGCAATTTTTGCAGGAAAGATAGCTGCAAGTGCTGTCTATAGGCATATAATTATGCTTTTCACAGTTTTCCTGTAAGTCTTCATCCGGTTCTTTATATTCAAAAACCGGTGTTTTTTTCTTTTTTTTCTTAAACCATTTTTTTAAAATCAGTTCAATTAAATACATAAATAAAACGTATATTTTCCATAATAATACTTTACCAGATTAAGAAAAAATTGTACCATTATAGAAAGAGGACAGGTAATATTTATGATAAGTGAAGAAAACAAAGCAGGCGAAGAAAATTCATTTTTAAGATGGTATGACAAAGACCCGGTTGTTTCAAAATGTTTTGAAATAATGGAAAACATTGATGATAAGAAAAAGCGCCAGACAGCCACTTTTTTAATGGATGAAATTATATCAAAACCGCCTTATTCTGATATGCTGCCGGAAGAAATATTTGAACTTGCTACAGGCGAGCAAAAAAAGCGCAGATGGTATGACTATGATGAAGTTTCAAGAATTTATGCTGAACTGTTAAGGCATTCAACAGACGAAGTAAGAAAAGAAATTTCAATAAAAGCAATAACTTTTATTCAGGATTTATAATAGAAAATAGGGTTTTCAGTTTATTCGGATCTTTGATGCCTTTTATTCCAGCTTCCACTCCGCTGGAAATATCAAAAGCGTAAGGTTTCACTTTTTCATAAGCCTGTTTTATGTTGCCTGCATTTATTCCGCCGGCAAGAATTATAGGTATTTCTTTATTTTTAGCTTCTTTTGCTATTTCCCAGTCAAAAACTTTCCCAGTTCCGCCAGATTCGTTTTCTGACCAGCTGTCAAGCAGTATAAAAGAAACTTTTCCTTTATAAGAGTCGATTTTTTCGATATCATTGCCATTTTTTATGCTAATTGCCTTAATTAAATCTTTACCCGTGGACTTAGCTAAAATTTCGCAGAATTCAGGGGATTCTTTGCTATGGAACTGAATTTTGGTGATTCCTGTTTGTTCAGCAATATTTAAGACTTCTTCGGCAGGAGCATCCATAAAAACCCCAACAGTAAGGGTGTTTCCAGAAAGCTCTTTAATTATTTCGGCAGCCTTTTCAGGCAAAATATAGCGGGGAGTATTTTTAACAAAAATAAATCCGATAGCCCATGCACCAAGCTTTTCAGCAAGAATGGCATCTTCTTTTCTTGTAATTCCGCAAATTTTTATTTTTGGTTTTTCCACAATTATCTTACTTTTGCTCCGAAATAAGGATTGTTTTCTTTTTCATAACCTATGGTTGTCGATGGTCCATGCCCGGGGTAAACCACTACATCATCGTCAAGGGTAAACAATTTATTTTTTATGGAATCTTCTATAGCTTTGTAAGAACTTCCGGGGAAATCAGTCCTTCCGACAGATTGGGCAAAAAGTGTGTCTCCTGAAAACAAGGATTTTTCGACAAGAAAACAAACTCCGCCCGGAGTATGCCCGGGAGTATGGATAACCTTAATTTTCATATTTCCTACAGTTATTTCCTGATTATCTTCAAGAAACCCGTTAATTTTAGGAGGTGCGCAGGGTTTTACCCCATGCATAACAAGCTGTGCAGGAAGCATTTGGAGGTAAAATTCGTCGCTCTTGTGTATCAGCACTTTAGGCAGCCGTCGCTGCTCTTCATAAGTACCAGATTCTTCTGATAATTGCTTGTCTTTTTGTTGAGGCACAAAAGCCTTTTGAATTTCGTTATCGCCCATGATATGGTCCCAATGTCCGTGGGTGTTTAGCAGATATTTCAATTCAGCGTTAGTATCTTTTA
>DYOT01000137.1 GCA_020720345.1 Candidatus Caenarcanum sp. | reverse complement strand
TAATATGCTTCCAGCCTGTATTTGCCTGCTTTTAATTCTCCCATTTGGAATTCACAGGCATTAATATCCCTTATGGCTATTTCATTATGTATAATTCTTATATTTCCCATTTTTGGAAGCTTTATGGAAAGTTTATTTTCAGGATTCAAAGCTATTTTACTTCCTGAAAATGCTTCTTGTCCCTTGTTGCGTATATAAAAGCTGATATTATCAGATTTATTGCTCCAGATGCGATTTATTATTAAATTATTTCCGGCTTTTAAAGCGCCATGTATCTGCTTTTTTGCTTCATCAAAAGACGGGGATAATTTTTTTTCCAGATAAACGTAATTAGTGATAGTTTTAAACAAATCATAATACGGAAAAATTTTTAAAAAATAATGATTTAAGGCATGCGAGTCCAAACTGCCAATGGCAGGAACGATTTCATGATTTTCCATGTTTAATTTATCCCACCAGTCAAGAACATTTTGTGTAGGTCCGGTAATAATGCGATTTCTGAAAAGATAATAATAAGGAGCACGTTCAGGTTCATATTTGTCGACCCAATCGGCGGTATAATTCCATATTTCCAGCCCCTGAAATCCTTTTATGTCCCAATCAGACCATCTTAAAGGCTTAAAATGGTTTTTTCTGTTTATATTTTCATCAGGATGGGCAATAAAACCAAATCCTCCCTGTCGGGTTACCTCATTAATATATTCCGAGGGGTGTGAATTAGCGGGGATTGGTTTTTGTATGTCAAAAGCAAGATAGTGGTCGCCTAAAGCAGGGCTTATTTCTTCTCCAATAATAACAGCCACTCCCTCATGCCAGCCTTCTTCCTGTAAGCCGTCAAGATTATTATGGTCAGTTATTATTATCCATTCAAGCCCTGCTTTTTTAGCGGCTTTTGCTATCTGTTTTATTGTGCCTGTGCCGTCTGAATAAGTTGTATGTATATGAGTTGCGCCTTTGCTAATATACTTCATATTTTTAAATATTTTTTTGCTCCGTCAAACATTGAATCAAGTAGTAAACTATTGTTAATAAAATCAATACCACCCAATATAAGGTATTGCTGCATTCTTGCCTGCCAATAAGGATATATCTCTTTAGGAGAAATATCAAGTATTTCAGATATTGATGAAAGGTATTTCCAATCAAGAGGTAAGGGTTCCGCACCTCTCCATAAGTCTACAATTTCAACTCTTTTATTTCTTGAAAATTTTCTAATTAATTGAAGGTTGGTTAAACCGAGTTTATACTGTTTTTCCTTAAGAAACTGAATACCCGGATCAACTAATTTTGGTTCTTCAGATGCTTTATATTCAGGAAATTCTTCAGGAGAAATTCCTAATACAAGGGCAATCCTTTCTAACGTGGTTGTTCTGGTAGAAAATGGAATTGTATTGTCCGTTAGGCTATATACATAAGATAAAGTTACGCCTATCATTTCTGCGAAGTCTTTTTTATGGAGATCCATAGATTCCAAAAAATCAACCAATCTTTTACTGCTTTCGCTAGTTATTATCTGGCTTTCCCGACTTTTTGATGACAATTTTCTTCCCTCCCTTAATAATTTTATAATAAAATTCTTATTTTATTATAATTTTTTATACTAAAATATAGATAATTTAAATTAGATAGTTGCATTAATCTTTAATACATATAAGTTTAATGTTTGAAATAATATTTTAAGAGTAAAATAAGTGAAAATAATAGCAGGCTTGGGAAATCCGGGCGAAAAATATAAAAATACAAGACATAATGCAGGTTTTATTATTACGGAGGTCTTGGCTTCCAAGCATAATATTAAAGGCAGTTTTAATTCAAAATTTAATGCAATAACCGGTAAAGGACTAATAGACGGAGAAGAAGTCGTTATTGTCCAGCCTTTGACATACATGAATCTCTCTGGAGAAGCTGTCATAAAGGTTTTAAACTGGTACAAAATAGAAATCCCTGACCTGTTAGTTGTTTACGATGATATAAGCCTTGATTTGGGCAGAATCAGATTTCGACCTTCCGGCTCAGCCGGAGGACATAATGGAATAGAATCAATAATTTCATCATGCGCAAGTCAAAAATTCGCCCGCTTAAAGGTTGGCATTGGGCCTTTGCGAAGCGGGAGTGAAGCCCGAAGCGGCGATGCGAAGGCGGCGGCGATACAGGGCAAACTCATTCCTTCGCCTGGAGAACATTTATTAAAATCGTTTGTTCTGGAAAAATTTAGCGAAGAAGAAACCAAAATTCTTGAAAAAATTATTCCTCTTAGCACTGAGGCTATAGAAGATTACATTTACAACGGTATAACTTTTGTTCAGGATAAGTATAACGGATTAGATATTCGAGAATTAACTTGATTTTCAAACTATTTGACTGAATGATAGTTGTTCATTTTATATAAATCATGCCGTCTTTTCATTATTTTTGGATTAGTCAAATACTCATCATATGTACTTTGTTCATTTATCCAGCCTTTAGGTGTTATTTCAATTATTCTGTTGGCAATCGAATCTATAAACTGATGATCCTGTGAAATAAACAGTAATGTCCCCGGAAAATCAATCAAAGCATTATTTAATGCCGAAATAGACTCTAAATCAAGATGGTTTGTAGGCTCATCCATTATTAAAATATTAGCGCCGGAAACCATCATTTTTGAGAACATACAGCGGACTTTTTCCCCTCCTGACAAGACTTTAGTGTCTTTAAGAGTTTCTTCCCCTGTGAATAACATTTTCCCCAAGAATCCCCTGATGAAATTGTCTTCTTTTTCTTTAGAATATTGACGAAGCCAATCTATTAAATTTATATCATCTTCAAAAAATTTGCTGTTATCTTTTGGGTAATAAGCCTGAGTTGTGGTAACTCCCCATTTATAATCGCCGCTGTCAGCTTCCTGTTCTCCCATAAGAATTTCGAAAAGTACAGAAGCAGGAAGATTCTCTCTCCCGACAAAAGCTATTTTTTCACCTCTTTCAACTGTTAAAGAGAAATTTTTGAATAGAATATTTTCATCAAGCGATTTAGTAAGCTTGTCTATATGCAGAATATCATTTCCTGCTTCTCTTTCAGGCTTGAAAACCATAAATGGATACCTTCTGCTGGAAGGTTTTATATCTTCGAGCGATAATTTATTAAGCAGGTTTTTTCTGGAAGTTGCCTGTTTTGCTTTTGATGCATTTGCGCTGAATCTTGCGATAAATGTTTTTAATTCTTCCATCTTTTCTTCTGTTTTCTTATTCTGATCCTGTTTTTGTCTTAGCGCCATCTGGCTGGCTTCAGACCAGAAAGAATAGTTTCCGGTGAAGAGTTGGATTTTATTGTAATCAATATCTGCAATATGTGTGCAAACTTTGTCTAAGAATCTTCTGTCGTGAGAAACGACTATAACAGTATTCTCAAAGTTTATTAAGAATTCTTCCAGCCACATAACAGTTTCAACATCAAGGTGGTTAGTAGGTTCATCAAGTAAGAGAATATCAGGGTTGCCAAATAAAGCCTGGGCAAGAAGTACCCTGACTTTTTCACTTCCGCCAAGCTCGCTCATATATGTATCATGAAGTTCTGTTTCAATGCCAAGAGAATTTAAAAGTGTGCCTGCATTAGACTCTGCTTCCCATCCGCCAATTTCAGAAAATTCATCTTCTAATTCTCCGACTTTAATACCGTCTTTATCACTAAAATCAGGTTTTGCATAAATGGTCTCTTTTTCCTGCATAATGTCATGCAGCCTTTTATGCCCCATTATTACAGTTTCCATAACTTTAAATTCATCAAATTCAAAATGGTTTTGTTTTAAAGAAGCAATTCTTTTTCTGGAAGCTTTAAAGACATCGCCTGAATTTGCTTGAATTTCACCCGATAAAATTTTTAAAAATGTAGATTTTCCTGACCCGTTTGCTCCGATTAACCCGTAACAATTACCGGGAGTGAATGTAATGTTTACATCTTTAAATAATACCCGTCCGCCAAAATTTAATGTTAAATTACTTGTGCTTATCATTTCTCTTCTTTTATCCTTCTGCCACTATTTCTTCTTACAAAAAATTTTGTTACTGAGAGGCTCCCCATGATTAAAAAAAATTTTTAAGGTTGATTAGTGGAATCGACTCAAATTTTTAAACCCT
>DYOT01000136.1 GCA_020720345.1 Candidatus Caenarcanum sp. | reverse complement strand
GCCTCCTTTTCTCTTAACACTTTATCCATTGGTAAATTTTATCTAATCCAGAACAAAACCGAAATCGAGAATTTTCTCTTTTAATGCACTAAGATCAGGAGATTTTATGAAGTAATTTTCATAAGCATAATCCAGATTATTAATAATAATATTTCTGTTATACCAGTCATCAAAAGCTGTAGTAATTATAATTCTTAATTTATCGATGTCAGGAATATTATTATCCTTTTCGATCTGGCGTATCTGTCTTAAAGCTTCACCGCCGTCCATATCAGGCATTATAATGTCAAGAAGCATAAGTTTATAGGGAAAGCCTGTCTCCAGAGATTCTTTATAAGCTTTTATTGCATTCGGTCCATTATTTACGATGTCGCATTGCCCATATTTAGACATTTCCAATTTAAAGATGGTTGAACAAATTTTATCATCATCAACAACAATAATTTTCATTTTCATTTTCTCATTTTGCTATCTATATAATATTAAACTAAAATATACTTAAGTATCAAAGTTACAATACTAATTTTTAAAAAAACTTAAAAAACATTTGCAAAAATTTATTTTTGTTTTATTATTAATTAAATAAGCCTGACCATGAGATCGGGCTTTTTGTTTTTTTAAAATTAGTTATTACCCGCAAATTTACGCTGATATTTTGTCGATTTTATTCTGTTCAGGTGGACCTATTTGTTCCAGCAAAATATTGATGACACTTGACATCTGGCACACAAATGAGTAATTTCCACGAGAAACAGAACAATCAATGCAGTTACAATTGCTTAAATAACATCTTATCGCCTGATCCGTCCAGTTTTTTGTTATCGAATTTGATATCTCACCATTTTCTCTTACAGGGAGATAACAAATTTTTTCGTCCATACCGGATTTTTTAAAATTTATTGTTTTCATAGACCTTCATATCTCTATCTTATAATTAGATAAAAAAATGATATATTGATTTGGTCTGATAGTAATCATTTGTTTGTTGTATTATTTAAGGTTTTTTTATAATGCGTCGACTATAGTTGTATAATTGACTCAGTCACTTTTTTAGCAAGTTCTTTAAATTATGTTTTATAAAAACTTTATTAAATATTTATCTTTACTTATTTTAGTTTTTTTCTGCATATTTCCTGTTTTGAATTCACAAAATGTATGTGCGGAAAAAATTAATATTGAAAAATTAAACTTTGAATTAGGTGTTGGTTGTCTTAAAGAGAATGATTACCAGCAGGCAATTAAATATTTTGAACTTGTGCTGCAAAAAAATCCTAAAAACATTGAAGCCCGCTATAATCTGTCTCTTGCTTATAAAAAATCCGGTATGCTTGAAAAATCAATTGCAGAGTCTGATAAAGTCGTTAAAATGATTAATGATTCCGGAAATTTTCAGTCAAAAAATATTGATGTAGATAAACTTAGGGAAGAAAGCAGGATTCTTCACAGCAATGAAGTTGTTTCCAATAAATTCAGCCTGTATTCTAAAGTAAAATCTCAGGAAAATGATTATGTCGATATGGCAGATATGCATTTTGACAGCCAGCAATATGATACAGCCATTGAATATTATAATCTTGCCTTACATATAAATCCTTACAATGACTATACGTATTTTAAGCTTGCTACAAGCAATATAGAACAGTCAAAATATATTGAAGCAGAGCCATATATACAAAGAGCAGTTGAATTGGCACCTCAAAATCCTAAATATTCATACTATAAAGACATCATAAAGAAAAATATAAACAGCAAATATGCTAAAAATGTTGATTTAAGGGAAAAAGCGCTTAATCAGGTTTTGGCTGCAAAGAAGGAACTGTCAGGGAATTCACTTTCATCTAAAAAAGATCCTATGCAAGGATTTGATTTTCCTGCTGATTATAAAAAAGAGCTTTTTGCAGATGAAGAAAATAATTTTCAGGATAATGCTTTAGTGCCTGTCGTAAATAAAGAAGTTATAGCTAGCGGGCAAAATAAATCCTTGTATAGTAATCTTATTCTGAAATTGTTTCGCAATGACAAAAAAGCTAAGAGTTCCAAAGAAGTTGTTCAGGCAAACAATTCATCGGCGCAAAAACAGGGAAGTTTCATGCAGGGGAAATCTCAGGAACTTGATTATCTGGATTTGGCTGATTTACATTATGACAATCAGGAATATGATACTGCCGCAGAATATTATAATCTTGCTTTGAACCTTAATTCCAATAATGATTATACTTATTATAAGCTCGCACGCTGTCATATAGATATGAAACAGTATTCTAAGGCTGATGATTACATTGAAAAAGCCCTTACGCTTTCTTCAATGAATAAAAAATATTTATTTTTCAAGAATGAAATCAGCGCAAATTTAAAGCCATATTCCAACCAGGTTTTATCGTATAAAGCCCCCGCTGATTACACTAAAAATAAACCAAAAGACAATTCACCAAATAGTTATAAATTAAACCCGAATCTTAAGATGATTCCTGAAGATGCAAAGGTTATTCCAGAGGAAGAAACGTTAGCAAACGCCAATCAGGAATCGGCAAATAATAAAAAATCATTTATTATGGGCGACAAAAATAAGTTAAATCAGCATAATAATGTCGTTTCAAATTCCAGCACTGTAATTCCGAACTTGATTCGGAATCTATCTGCGAGTGTTTCATCGCTTAAATCCAAAACCGGACAGATGCTGAACGACAAAAAGAAAGTACCGGTTGATAAAGCAACTGCCAAAATTGCTTCTGTAATTGAAACAGAAGAGATTATCCCGTCAATTTTTGGTAAAAATACAAAATACTATGAAACATCTGAAAAACAGCAGCCCTCTTCCAAAATTACTGATTATCAATTTGACAAACCCTTACATTCAGAAGAGCCTAAAGAGCCTGAATATGATTCTGATTACTACAATCAAAAAGGGGTAGAATATTTTGAACAGGATAATCTTCAAAAAGCTGAAAATTTCTTTAAAAAAGCCATCGAATTAAAGCCAATGTATGCCAAAGCTTATAACAACCTTGCAAATATTGAGACCAAAAGAGGGAACTTTGATCAGGCAATTTTATATAATTCCCAGGCAATACAAATTGACCCGTCATATCCTGAAGCCTACTATAATATGGCAATAATTTACAAAAAGAAAAAGGATTTTGCCAATGAAATCAGTTATCTTAATAAGTCTGTAGATGCAGATGCCAAGTTTTATCAGGCATATTTCGCAAGAGGACTGGCTTATTACAACACAGGCAACTATGAACAGGCAAAATTTAATTTTAAAGAAGTTCTGAAATATAAAAACGACCATTATATAGCCAGTCAGAATCTTGGAATTATTTATGCAAATGAGCTTAATGCAAAGGATGCGGAAAGTTATCTGAAAACAGCTATAAGATTAAATAAAAATAATCCTGAATCTTATTATTATCTGGCTTCTATTTATAATTTATCCGGCAAAGTTCTTGATGCTATTGAAAATTATCAGAAAACCATAGAGCTTGATTCCTCTAATTACAAGGCTTATCTGGCGTTAAGCAGGTCTTATGATCAGAATGACGAAACTGATAAGGCAATTGACATTCTAAAAGATGCTATTAATCTTAATCAGTCAAATGCTGAACCATATAACTATTTAGGCTTGATGTATCTTAAAAAAGATAAGTATATAGAAGCCACAAAATCTTTCCAGAAGGCTGTTGAGCTTAATCCCAAAAGGGCAGTTTATCATTATAATTTAAGCCAGAGCTATATTTGTTTAAATATGAAGAGCAGGGCAAAAGTTGAGTTTGAAAAAACCGCAAATACTGTTCCTCAAAGTATTCAGGATTATATTGACCTTTCAGAAATTTTCTTTGACAGGTCAATGCCTAGCTATTCAATAAAAATATTAAAAGAAGGCATAACAGTTTTGCCTGAAAATGATTACTTATATATAGAACTTTCTAAGCTTTATGAAAAGACAGGCGCAATAACTTCTGCTAAAAAGACATTACAGGATTATCTCGTGCAAAAACCGCAGGGCACACTAAGCCTATTAATTAAACGCAAATTATATGACCTCGAAAAAAATCCCGATGTATCAGTTCAGAATTGATTATTGGATTTTTAACAAGACGGCTTCTAATAAAAATTATTCAGCTTCTGTC
>DYOT01000135.1 GCA_020720345.1 Candidatus Caenarcanum sp. | reverse complement strand
TAAATCAAATTTTTAGCAATTTAAAATCTTGTGTCTACTTTACTAAATAGTAGTAAAGAGATTGCAAAATGATAAAAATATTTTCAGGTATTCAAAACAATTCTTTTTTTAATTCCCAGACCGCATTGCTAAAAAAACCGGCTATTAGTAATAAAATAGGTTTTGGAAAATCAAATGAGCCCGATTCATTTGAGCAAATGGCTTTTCCCATAGATTTTACCTCTCCTGAAGAAATTGATGAGTTCAACGATAATGATGTTGTGCCCCAAGACGATTTAATTAAAAACGCATCCGATGAAGAAAGTATAATCGACATCTCATTGCCTGAAGAAGATCTTAAAAGTATTGAAAAATCTGAAAATCTCTATTTGGATGATATGCATCCGCTTGATTACCTAAAAAAAGACCTCAGGGCAATTCCTCAATACAGTTCTAAAAAAACAACTGAAAAATTTATTCAGATGGAAAAAGAAGCGGAACCTATTAATCTTGCTTTGCGTTTTATTGAAGAAAAAGCACAAGAAGTCGGATTGGGTGATGATTTTAAAGAAACAATGAAAAAAGTCAGGGGTAAATATAAAGTTTCAGAAGGAGCAAATGACACACGAAAAAAAAGGAGTTTGGTATTGCCGTATGAGGCAAAAGGCGCGGTAATAGATATGTACGCAAAAAAAATCATTGAACATGTTAATAAAACTTTTAGAGCTGATGAAACTGCTTCTGCACAGGGCATAATTCAGCAGGTTGAGGAGCAAAGCTTAAATTCAGCCCTTGCTCTTAAAAAAATCAAAGAAATAAAAAAAGAAATAGTAATAGGCAATTTAAATGTTATCAGTACTTGTTTAAAAAATTTTAAAGTTCTCAACACACATAAATCAGATCTTTTTCAGGAGGGCTATCAAGGATTATGTGGAGCTGTCGACAGATTTGACGTAACAAAAGGAAATAAATTTGAAACATATGCCAAATCTTGCATACATAAAACAATGGTTACTACTGTTGGAAGTATTTGCAAACCTCTTATAGGGTCTCAGGGGATGAGGAATATAGTAGACAAAATGAAAAATCTGGAAGCAAAAACACTGGCACAGCACAATAGACTACCCTCGCTTGAAGAATATAGACAGTACCTGGGTATTAAATCAAGTGATTTAGCAGCAAAGTATCTCGAAATAAAAGATAACCTTGCCAATCCTGTTTTTTTGGATAGGCATATAGGAGACGGTGAAGATACCTTAGCTACTCTTGTATTACGCAGCAAACCTTCCGGTTCCCCTGTAGAAATTTATGAAAAAAAAGAAACCATAGAGGTTGTTCAGGAATTATTAAGACCCCTATTAAATAGACCTAAATATTTGGAATATATAAATTTGCTTTTAGGGCTTACAGGTGGTGATGAGTTACAACAAAGTGATTTAGTCAACAAATTGAAAGTAACAAAACAAGCCATATCTCTGCGCAATCAAGCTGTTTTCAAAGTTCTGCAAGAGAATCCAGACTTAAAAAAGCAATTACTGGCTATGGTAAAAATGAAATAGCTGCAAAAACTAAAATTAATCGTACAAAGTTTTTCGTCAGAAGCAACACAGCAATCTGCGACTTATGTTATAATTCTGGTATCATTCTAACCTTTATAAGAAAACATGAATATGCAGGAAGAAAATTTAATACAAGAAAATATAGCTCAAGAACCTTCTTCACCGGAATACAAATACGGTGTAAGGCTTCTGAAAAACAGGCTTCATCCGCTAAAAATTTCAAGAAATAATGAAGATGAACTTGAGCATGGGCAAATGGTACTTATTTCAACAGAAAAAGGGCATGAAGTTGCCAAACTTCACCGAATTCCGAAATGTGTCTTTCAACAATGGAAAAATAATCTCCCTGAACCTTTGCCCTTTATAAGAGTTTTAAGCAATGTAGATATACAAAAGCATGAATCCCTTCAAGACAGGCAACAAGCAGCTTTCCTTAAGTGCAATGAACTGGTGGAAAAACATAAACTGCCAATGCGGCTTGTTGAGACAAAATATACCTTTGATGAAAGGAAAGTTACCTTTTACTACACAGCTCCTCACCGAATTGATTTCAGAGAACTGCTTAAAGACCTGACTCAAACTTTCAGGAAAGTAAGAATTGACCTGCGTCATATAGGTGTTAGAGATGAAACCGCAATTCTTGAAGGCATCGGGCTTTGCGGAAGACAGTTTTGCTGCTGTTCTTTTCTTTCCAATTTTACTTCCATCAATATTAAACTTGCCAAGGATCAGGGAATGCCGATTAATCCCACAAAGATTTCCGGCGTTTGCGGAAGGCTTTTATGCTGCATGAATTACGAATATTCAAATTATATTGAAGCTGCTCTCGGTATGCCTCCTATAGGATGCGGTGTAATGACGGCGGAAGGTATCGGGAAAGTTGCTGCTCTTCATTTCCTTAATGCCACTATTGTTGTAAAGCTTGAAGACGGAAGAGTAAGAGAATTTAGCAAAAATGAAATAGAAATGATAGAAGAAGATGTTGCAAATATTGAAATTGAATATAATAATGATTATCATAATGATGAAGAAGCAGCAGTAATAAATATTGCTGAACTTGAAGAAGACGACTCAAGTTATACTTCCGGTATATAAGACAAAAAAAGGGCTGGAAAATTGCGGCTAGTTTCAGTAGATGAATTAATAAATTATAAAATTCTTCCTTTCGATATTTTTAACGAAAAGGGGAAAAAATTATTTGACTCCGGTGAAATCCTTACCCCTGGCAAAATTTTACAGTTAAAATATATTCAATCCTTATACATATTGGATCCTAATGAAATCATTGAAATTGATGAAGGTGAAGATGAAGATATAAATAAAGTTTTACATGATCTGGAAATTAAGCAGAAAGAGCAAACTGAAACTGATAAAAACGAAAAAACTACACAGCCTTTTTCTTTCTATGAAAACAGAATAGAACATGAAAATGAAATTTCAATAGTGCCTGTACACACGCAAAAAGCTATAAAAAATCAATTTAAAGAAGTCCTTGATTCTTTTGCGGCTGATGAAATTAAAGACTTAAGCAGGTGTCTTGACATAAGAGACAGAATTCTTGAAGAAGTTATGCCTGAAATTGATAATATTTTTTATAAATCACAATTACAGATGTACGGAGACTATAATTATTCTCACGGTATAAATGTTGCCATGCTTAGTACGGTTTTAGCTGAAAAATTAAAAGTAAATCAAGGATTAATACAGGATATTACTCTTGCGGGCATGCTTCACGATATCGGTAAAACAAGAATACCAAGACAGATACTTGATAAATCGTCTCCTACTCCGGCTGAATTAAGGCTTGTTGAACTTCATCCAAGACTGGGATATAAAATAATTCTTGAAGAACTGGATTTTTCTGAAAATGTAGCTAAAGTTGCCCTTCAACACCATGAAAGAGCCGATGGCTCAGGTTATCCTTACGGAATTTCATCAGAAAAAATATCTTTTGAGACTCATATTGTAACAGTTTGCAATGTATATGACGATTTAACTTCCGGCAGAGGACTTATAAAAGTTAGAAATCCCAAAGAAGCAATGAAAATTATGCTTGAAATTGGTTCAAAATGGTTCAGACCTGATGTTCTTTATACCTTTGTGCATATGACAAATTATAATGACAATGCTGTCATTTATAATTACTGATTTTTAAATGCAAAAAGTTACTGCCGGAATAATAGAAAAAGATGGAAAAATCCTCATCGCCCTCAGAAAAACAGGTAAATGCGTCGGATTAAAATGGGAATTTCCGGGAGGGAAACTTGAAGATGGCGAAACGCTTGAAGAATGCCTTAAAAGAGAGCTGCGGGAAGAACTTAATATAGAAGTTGAAATTATTGATTATCTCGACTCAAGCAAATTTTACTGCAGTGAAATTAATATAGAACTTATTGCATACAGGGTAAAATATATTAGCGGGGAATTAACGCTTATAGACCATAATGAAGCAAAATGGATTTTCCCCCATGAGCTGTCTGAATACGAGTTTACTTTGCCTGATGTGCCCATAGTTCAGAAACTTTTAAGCATTTATTAATATTTTAGTAAATTTATATTGAAAAAGAACGAATATACGTTATTCTTATTATAAAAAGGCTACAAA
>DYOT01000134.1:1491-4156 GCA_020720345.1 Candidatus Caenarcanum sp. | reverse complement strand
TTTGCCTGCTGACTGGATAGATCAGAATTATGTCAATCCCAGCTATTGGGTGAACGGATATCCAAGCGGTTATACATATTATGTTACGACCAGCGATGCGAATCATATTACAAATATTAATAATAAAGTAATCAGAGCTGTTATAGACAGTACAGCAACTAACGGGTCAAGCTTTAAATATCTTGTGTCTTTTGATAACAGATTAACCTGGAATCAATGGAATGGAGGTAGCTGGGCTCTTGTCGACACTTCCGCAGGGTTGACTGATCCAAATGTTGTTAGTGCTGCAGATGACAATCTGGACGGCTTATCAAATTTTACTATACCAGCCGGCGCTTCTATTGATATTTTGGTTTATTTTAATATGGGAGTTGAGGCTACAGGATTAACTTCGCCTGCATTATCAAGAATTTTAATATTTTATTATTAAAAAATTAAAATTATATTAATTATTATAATATTCTGACATTTTTTTGTCAGAATATTATAATATTATAGGCATTATATTTAACTTAAGGAATAATAATAATGTGGGAATATACAGAAAAAGTAAGGGAACACTATAAAAATCCCAAAAATGTTGGAGAATTGGAAGATGCAAACGCTATAGCAGAAGTGGGAAGCATCTCATGTGGAGATGCGCTTAAACTCTTTCTTAAAATAGATGAAAACGGCATAATTATTGATGCTAAATTCCAGACTTTTGGATGCGGCTCTGCTGTTGCAAGTGCAAGTGTTCTAACAGAAATGATTATAGGCAAGCATGTTGACGAAGCCGGAAAAATTACGAATCAGGCTATTGCAGATGCTCTTGGCGGGTTGCCCGATCAAAAGATGCATTGCAGTGTAATGGGGCAAGAAGCCCTTGAAGCTGCGCTTGCTTCTTACAGAGGAGAAGCTGTTGATAAAAAAAGCAGGATTGTTTGCCAGTGCTTTGGTGTAACTGAAGATTTGATTAGGGAAGTTGTCCAGCATAACAGGCTTAAAACACTTGAAGAAGTTACCAATTATACTAAAGCCGGCGGTGGATGCGGAAAATGCAAGGACGATATTCAAAAAATTCTTGATGAAGAATTAATGAAAATAGGTGAAATGCCTTCTAAAAAGCCTATGACTAAAACTCAGATGGTTATTAAGGTTAATAATATATTGGAAAATTATATTGCTGAAGAATTAAGAAAAGATGGCGGCGATATTGAACTTGTGGATATTGATGAAAATAATATCTATGTAAAACTGCATGGAGCTTGTAAGAACTGTCCGAGCAGTAATTTAACCCTGAAAAATTTTGTGGAAAATGTTTTAAGAGAGCATCTTGGTGATGAAATAAATGTTATTGAGGCTTAAAAATGACTGAAAAAATTATATATCTTGATAATAATGCAACAACACGGGTTTGCGATGAAGCTGTGGAATCTATGCTGCCTTTTTTAACGGAAAAATACGGAAATCCTTCCAGTATGCACAGTTTTGGAGGAGAAGTCGGCAAATATATTAAAAAAGCCAGAGAACAGGTATGTGAATTAGTAGGGGCGGCAAGCCCCGATGAAATTATATTTACCAGCTGTGGCACAGAAAGCAGCAATACAGCACTAAGAGGACTCACTAATCCTCACAGGAAACACATTATAACTACAAAAGTCGAACATCCATGCGTGCTTAATGTTGTTAAATATTTGGGAAAAAAAGGATTTGAGGCGACTTATCTCAATGTAAACGCTGAAGGTGAACTTGACCTTGCTGAATTTAAAGAAAGTATAAGACCCGATACAGCGCTTGTTTCTGTTATGTGGGCAAATAATGAAACCGGTGTTATTTTTCCTGTGGTCAAAATGGCGGAAATAGCCAAAGAAAAAAATCCTGAAGTATTGTTTTTTGTTGATGGAGTTCAGTCGGCAGGAAAAATTCCTATTGATGTAAAAAATACAAAAATTGATATGCTTGGCATTTCAGGTCACAAAATTCATGCTCCAAAAGGCGTAGGAGCTTTATATATTCGCAAAGGAACTCTTATTTCCCCGTTTATGCTTGGTGGTCATCAGGAAAAAGGAAAAAGAGCCGGAACTGAAAACGTTGCAGGTATTATTGCTCTGGGAACAGCATCAGAACAAGCTGTAAGTTATCTTGAAGATGAAGCTACAAGAGTTAAACAGCTAAGGGACAGGCTTGAAAAAGGTATTCTTGAGCGTATATTTAACGCCAAAGTCAACGGTTCAAGAGTAAATAGAGTACCCAATACTACAAATATTAGTTTTGAATACATAGAAGGGGAACTAATATTATTGTATTTAAGTGATTTTGGAATTTGCGCAAGTTCAGGAAGTGCGTGTACGAGCGGAAATCTTGAACCAAGCCTTGTGTTAAGAGCCATGGGTGTCCCTTTCACTTTGGTTCACGGCAGTATAAGATTCAGTCTTAGCAGGTATACAACAGAAGAAGATGTTGATTTTGTTATTGAAAAAATGCCGGAAGTTATAAATAAGCTTAATTCTATTTCTCCATTCCAAAGAGAATTAAAAGAATTAAGAGAACTTAAAAAGGCATGTTCTTCTCCCGGAAAGCAAAAAGGTTGCTGCAAATCAGGAAATTGTCCTTCCTGCGGTTTGATTTAGAAGCTGTCTTGCAGGCTTTAAGCGAGCCTTTATCTATAAGCTTTTCGGGCTAA
>DYOT01000134.1:0-1391 GCA_020720345.1 Candidatus Caenarcanum sp. | reverse complement strand
AGACAGGCTCTTAATAATTATTCAAGTCTTTCTATTGCTATTTCTGCCTGTTTATCAGAAGGATTTAATTCAAGGCATTTTGAGTAGAATTTTTTAGCAAGGGTTTTATGATCCAGAATTTCAAGAGTAATTGCAATATTAAAACATACGTCAGAATTTGAAGGATTTATATCCATTGCCTTGTTAAAATAATCAAGAGCCTTGTAATAATCACCTTTTTTGTAATATATATTGCCCAGATTATAAAATGCATACATAAAATCAGGTTTTAGTTCCGTAACTTGCAGAAAATATTTTTCCGCATCTTCAAGATTATTATTTTTATAGAGGCTTAAAGCATGGTTATAATATTCTTCAGTTTTTGAAATTTTGTTGTCTTTACTGTCTGTACCAATCATTGAATACATAAAATTATTAGTATTTGTTTTAGGAGTGCTATTCAGACTTATTATCGGTTGATTTTGCCGTTGCCCCTCCAGGCTAATACTGTATATTCCGGTTGGTTCGCTTATAGAATTATCTTCTTCTTCAGCTTGTTTTTGTCTTAAGGCTTTTAAAGCATTAGGCTGAAATTTGCTATTACTTGCTGAGAAAATATCTTTATATTCAAAATTTCCTGTTAATAAATTAAAGTTGTTAAAAAACAGAAAATCAGGCTTTATTTTTTGTTTTTCGTCAGGAAGTACAAGAGAATCGCTGTAGTCTGCAAAATTTTCTCTTGTAACCCTCATATTTAATTGCCCGGAGGGTGTTGATTTTTCTATCGAACCAGCAAAAGATGGAATACCTGTTATTATACCGGTTGCAAAACAGGCAAGGCTAATTACTATTACCGATTTTTTAAGCAAATTATTTTTCATTTAGTTAGCCGGTTAACCAATATCCTTATATTAATATTTTAACCAATTTTTTTAAAAAATCCATAAATTGCTTGTATTTTAGGTTTTTAAGAGGATTAATGGAGCTTATATCTATTTATAATTTATAAAAACAACTTGAATATGATTTGAAATAAAGGGGCAAAAGGGGTATTGCAAATTTTTGCATTTTAAATATAATAATTTGTGTTACAGCCTGTCCTTGAAAGGAGATTGTTCATGAATAAAGAAGAATTAGTACAAGAGGTCGCTAAAAAAGCTAAAGCTACACAAAAAGAAGTTTCTGAAGTTTTAACAGGTATTATTGAAACAATAGAAAAATCAGTTTCAAAAGGTAAAAAAGTTACTTTAGTAGGTTTTGGAACTTTTGAAGCTCGTAAGAGAGCTGCAAGAAGTGGAAGAAACCCACAAACTGGTAAAGCACTTAAAATACCTGCGAAAACAGTACCTGTATTCAGCGCTGGCAAAAAATTCAAAGAACTTGTAAACAAGTAGAAAATATTTTGTCATTTA
>DYOT01000133.1 GCA_020720345.1 Candidatus Caenarcanum sp. | reverse complement strand
TATAACATCATGTATTTAAAAAAGCATAAAATAAAAAATTGCTAATAATAAGACAGCTTCGTAAAGAAAATTAACAATTCGTTGTATAATATTTTAATAAATAATGAAAATTTTACCACCCACCCGCTGACACCAATATAATAAGAGTCGAAAACGTGTTTAATCAGGAAATTAATAATATATTCAGCAATCTGGTATCCAAATCTCTAAAAATCAGGAAAATACTTAAAAGTTTGGAAAATGACCATACTCTTTTCCTTACAGGGCTTACGGGTTCTGCGAGAAGTTTTGTTATTTCCTATATTATTAACAGCCTGAAAAGACCTGTTTTACTTGTTACACCGGACATTTCAACCGCCCTTAAATACAATAGCGATATAAATAATTTTACGGATAAAAAAATCCGTTTTCTCCCGTCTCAGGAAACCTCACCCTATGAACAGGTATGGACTGATCCGACAGTTACAGAAGAACAGCTTAAAACGCTGGAATCTTTTGGCAAAGGGGAATTAGAAGTCCTTGTAACTCCGGCAAAAAACCTTTTGAATATTTATTTAAATCAGGAAAAAGCGCAAAAAAACTCTGTTAATTTAAAAATCAAGGCAAAAGCTGACCCGACAGAAATAGTCAAACATCTTATAGATATAGGTTATAAAAGAGTTACAACGGTTGTCGACCCTGGAGAATTCAGCATACGTGGGGATATAATGGATGTTTACCCGATTTCCCATGATCCGGTAAGAATTGAATATTTCTGCGAAGAAGTTGAAAATATAAAGATTTTTGATATTAATTCCCAGCGGTCTATCAGGAGAATAGACGAAGTTGCAATCGAGCCCAGATATAATATTTTGATTTCACAGACAGAAAAACAGGATTTTATAAGTAAAATAAATAAAATTAAAGAAAAACAGCTTGAAAAACTTTCTGAAACTGCTAAATATACACTTGAAACAACTGTAGAAAACTTTATTTTTGCTTTTGAGGAAGATTCTTACCCTGAAGGGATTGAATATTATTCGTCCCTGTTAAATAGGGATTTTGCAGGAATTTTTGATTATTTGCCCCGCAATACCATAATTATTATTCATGAGTCAGCAGAGTTAAATCAAAAACTGCATGTTCAGGATGAAAAATATATAAAGGAATATGAAAAAAATATTAATGAAGGGCTTGCGCTTGAATTACCGGGTCTTTTACATAAATTACCTGAAGAAGTCATTAATAATATTAATAAATTCCCCGCTTTAAATTTTAACAGTTTTATAAGCGATGAGACTGATGTTGTGGAAGAGCTGGAAAATATTTCTGTGCCTAAATTTCTGGCTGATGTGGACAAAGCCGCATATTATACGGCAGATCTTAGAAAGCAAGGTTACAGCGTCTTTGTTGCTACAGAGTATCCCCAGAGACTGGTTGAGGCGCTTAAAGAGTTTGATATTTCAGATGAAATCATAATCTCAAACACAGGATTTTCGGAAGGATTTATAATTCCGGAAATAAATCTGGCTGTAATTACTGATACAGAACTTTTCAACAGGAAAATCAAAAAACCTACACTAGGGAAAAAGATTTCCAGAAAAGAAAATATTGATTATCTCACTTCTATAAATGATTTGAGGGAAGAAGATTATGTTGTCCATGCAAAACACGGAATTGGTAAATTTATCGGGCTTTGTAAACAGGAAATCGATGGACAGGAGAAAGATTACTTAACTATTGAATATGCAAACACAGATAAACTACACATGCCGGCAGAGCAAATAAACTTTCTTTCCAGATACCGTGGTGCGGGCACTCTCCCTAAACTTAATAAAATGGGCGGAGCTGAATGGGCAAATATTAAAAACAAAGTTAAAGTAGCTATAGCGGATATTGCCGAAAAACTGCTGCAAATTTACGCCCGCAGAGCGAAGTCTAAAGGCTTTATCTTTGAACCGGACAGCCCATGGCAGATGGAAATGGAAAATGCTTTTCCTTATACGGAAACCCCTGACCAGCTTCAGGCAATTATAGAAACCAAAAGCGATATGGAATCTGAAAAGGTCATGGATAGGCTAATTTGCGGTGATGTGGGATTTGGCAAAACTGAAGTGGCGTTAAGGGCAATTTTTAAGGCTATTCTGTCAGGGAAACAGGCAGCAATTCTGGTTCCCACAACGATTCTTGCGCAGCAGCATTATATGACTTTTGCGGAAAGGTTCAGACCTTATCCGGTAAAAGTTGAGCTTCTGTCAAGGTTTAGGAGCGCAAAAGAACAAAAAGAGACAATAAAACGCCTGCTTATGGGAGAGTGCGATATTGTAGTGGCAACTCACAGACTTTTGCAGAAAGACATCCTGTTTAAAGATTTGGGGCTTCTTGTAGTGGATGAAGAACATAGATTTGGGGTTACCCATAAGGAAAAAATAAAACAATTTAAAGCGGATGTTGATGTTCTGACCATGTCCGCTACCCCGATTCCAAGAACCCTTAATATGGCTTTATCAGGCTTAAGAGAAATGAGTATAATAAACACACCGCCGGTAAATAGGGCACCTGTAAAGACTTATGTAGGACATTTCAATGAATCTTTGTTAAGAACTGCCATAAAGCACGAACTCGAAAGAGAAGGGCAGGTATATTTTCTTCATAACAGGGTTCAAAGCATTTATAAGGTAGCTGAAGAACTTCAGCAGCTTGTGCCGGAGGCAAAGATTACTGTTGCACACGGACAAATGAATGAAAAAGAGCTTGAGAAAGTAATGTCCGAGTTCGGGGAACATGAATATGATATCCTTATTTGTACTACTATTATTGAATCAGGACTTGATATACCAAATGTAAATACTATTATAATTGATGATGCGGATAAATTCGGGCTTGCACAACTTTACCAGATAAGAGGAAGGGTTGGAAGAAGCGAAACCCAGGCATATTGTTATTGCTTTTACAGAGAAGGAAAAATTCTTACACAGGAAGCAAAAGACAGGTTAAAATCGATAAAAGATTTCAACACATTGGGGAGCGGTTATCAGATTGCATTAAGAGATTTAGAAATAAGGGGTGTAGGAAATATTTTAGGACCCCAGCAGCATGGACAAATGGTTTCTGTTGGATTTGACCTGTACTGCCAGCTTTTGGAAGAGACCATTAGCGAGCTTAAAGGCGAAAAAGTCAGTAAAAAGGAAACTACTGTCATAGATATAAACATCACAGCTTATATTCCTGAAGAATGGGTAGGGGATGGTCAAAACAAAGATATTGCAGAAGATTTAAATGAGCAGGGACATAGTAAAAGCGACGACTGTAACCAAAAAATGATTGAGTATAAAAGACTTGCAGATGTAAAAAGCCCTAAAGAGTTGGAATTTTTGGAAGACGAATGGCTTGACAGATTTGGAAGTATTCCTGACACAGTCAAAAGGCTCATAAAAGTTATAAAATTAAGGCTTATGGCAACAAATATCGGACTTTACTTAGTAAGAGAAGCTTTTGAGGATATAAGAATTTTCAGCGATATTTCATTACCTGAATTCAGGCTTCTTAAAGCTAAATTAAGACCCGAAATTGGGGGGAAATTTCGTTGGAGTCCAGCTCCTAAAAATTCAGGCAATGGAACTTCAATTATTTTAATAAGCAATGTTGGCTTATCTAACGAAGAAAAGCTTGATATTCTGGAAGAAATGTTTATTTCTATTATTAATTTTGGTGGATAATTAAAAAGCGAGGGGGTAGAAAATTCTACCCCCTCGCTTTTTGCCCTAAAAATATTTAGTGGTGCTGTTTTGCTATGCAGGAACAGCTCTTCCGCTTGAATTTATTATAATACTGAGTATTGAAAACAGTATGGAGCCTATAAGAGCTGGCACAAAACCGCTTACTGTAAATCCCGGCACGAGATAAGCTGTAAATGCAAATAAAAGCGCATTTATTATCAGGGTAAACAGTCCTAGAGTCAGGATGTTTATTGGCAGAGTCAGAACCATCATTATTGGTCTAATAAACACGTTTATCACGCCTATTATAAGGGTTGCAAATAAAGCAGTAAAGAATCCTGCTATGGAAATTCCAGGAATAATATACGCAATAAACAGCAGGGCTAGTGCGAAAAGCACCCATTTAAATAACATTTTGAGCATTTTCAATTCTCCCTTAACTTGGTTACACTTATACATGTTA
>DYOT01000132.1 GCA_020720345.1 Candidatus Caenarcanum sp. | reverse complement strand
GAGGTAGGCTTTAGCCTCGACGTGGCAATCCAAAAAAGATAAAAATTAAATGTTTTTAAAGTGGCTTTAACAAGAAAAACTCAATTTTCTTTGGATTGTCCCCCTTCTTTTTTGATATTCAATCAAAAAAGTGGGTTCCCTGCTTCACTCGCAATGACATTCACTGCTTTTAGCTTTCTTTCCTCAGCCTGCTTAGTGTTTTTTTCATCATCATATTTACGAATTTCAAAAAGGATTAAGAAATCTGATTCTCTGCACAGAAAAAAAAGAAGAGCAAGAAAAGATTAACAAAAGTTTTTAATAACTTTATTATGCTTTCCCTGCCTGATAACCACTAAAAATAAAGCAGAATGGCAATAGTTTATCAACATAAGGTACTTTGGAAAGGGTCAGAGCGATTGGTATATCATCAATATGCAGTAAAACATCCTTAGCATTAACGTTTCTTTTACATTTATGATTTTTATCTATACAGTAGTTAAGTTTATCAGTAAGAATTTCTCCAATTTTCATTCCTGCGCCGATTCCGGTTATAATAGCCGCAGCCTTCACTATTTTATTATTAACCTGTTCAGGAAATTTTTTATCGGCATATTTTATTAACTGGTCGACAAAAAGAGTGGGGAGGAATAAATTAGTAATCCACTGGAAATTAGCTTCTTTGATTTTATTCCACATTTTTTCCTTTTTATCTTTGATAATACCGAAGGTTAAGCCTCCTAAAATTGCTCCGGTTCCGACAAATATCATTTCTTTAAATTCATAAGCGATTTTTATAAAAGAAGTATTTTGTTTTTTACCGATGATAATCATTGGAATTAGCGTGCCAACAACACTGCCTGCAAGGGCAGAAGTATTTATTTCCTGCTTATTTTTGCATCTTTTGGCGTTATGTCTCTGCTGAAAGCCTAAACTTTTATTGGTTACTCTAAATTGACTGAAAACGTCATTATTGGGATACATATTTATTACTTCTTTATAAGTTCCTACTTTTTTGTCCCTATATAAATAAAGGCAAAACTCTTGCCAAAATAGCTCCAACTGCTATTGATATGATAAAGGTTCCAACCCATACAAGAGTTGCTTCTTTTAAGCCTCTTTCTTTATAGATAACGATAAGAGCTGCCAGACATGGAACGAATAATGTTACTACCACTGAGGCAATAAGGATCTGCATATCAGTAAGAAGTCTGGTCTGATTTTCCATTCCCGCCATTCCAAGCAATCCAACTGAAGCAAAATCCCTTCTTATTAAACCCATGACGAAAATATCAGAAAATTCTGCGGGCAAATGTAAAAGGTTAACTACGATTGGAGATAATGCATTTTGAAGCCATTTTAAAAATCCGACCATATTTAAAATCGTTATTAATGCTGAAGTTGCGGCAAATAACGGAATGGCTTCCATAAAAAAATTTGTGACCCTGAATAATGTTTTATGAAACGTATTATATAAAAGAGGCATTCTTAAAGGAGGAAGGTCTATAATTAAATCCGTTGCCTTCCCGTGAATAAGCCTGTCTAAAACTGTTCCTACAAGCACCATTATTATAAAAATTATTCCAAGGTATATAGCCCATATTTTGAATCCGCCTATAGCCGCTAAAAGGGCTATAATTATCCCCTGCTGGGCTGCGCATGGTATTGTTACTCCTAAAATAGCCGTTGCAATCGTCCTTTCTTTTTTTGACCCCAGTATCCTTGTTGTAATAGTTCCCATGGCTCCGCACCCAAATCCAAGAAGCAGTGGAATTACAGCCCTACCATTAAGACCGATTTTATTAAGAATATTATCTGTTATTACCGCAAGCCTTGGGAGATAGCCTGAATCTTCCAGAAATGCCGTAAAAAGATAAAATGCTATTATAAGAGGGAATAACACTCCTACAACTATTTCAACCGTCATTGTCAAAACACCGAACTCGCCGACAAGAAGTTGATTTATGAAAGAATTCGGAATTATTGCTTTAACGATTCCTTCAATCCAGGGTGAGTATTTTTCATCGAGAATAGTAAACAGGAAGTCAACAACCTTTCCCGAAACAAAAACTCCCAAAACCTGAAACAGCAGGTACAAAGTTCCAATAGCAACCAAAATCCCGACAAAGGGGTTTAAAAGAAAATCATCTAAAATATCTGAAAAACTTTGTTTCCTTTCCGTGTGTAAAACAACCTTGCTCACCAACTCATTAACAATGTTTCTTCTTTCTGCGTAAATAATGTCTTTTTCATCCGGTTTTTTAGAATCCTGCGACTCAATTTCGAGAATTTTTGAAAATTTATCGCATCTGGAAATACCCTGCTCTTTGAAAAGATTTTCGATATATGGTGTTTTATTTTCTCCTACGTGAAATTTTCTATTTTTTACGGCGTTTATAATGTCAAGAATTCCCTTTTTATGAATAGCTACAGTAGGTATGACTTTTATTCCCATAAGTTCTTCGAGTTTCTTGCAGTCAATGTCTATCCCCTTTTTTCTTGCTTCATCCATTTGGTTGACAACAAGAATAACGGGAAAGCCCATATCTATAAGCTGTTGAGTTAAAAATAAATCTCTTTCTATTGTTAATGCACCGGCTATATTTACAATAACATCTGCTGTTTGAATAATGTTCTGGGCTACAATCTCATCATCCGTATAATTTCCAAGAACATAAGCTCCCGGAGTGTCAATTATTTCTCCAAATTCAGTATATGCTCTTGAAACATCAACCGTTGTGCCGGGATAATTGCTTACTTCCACATAAAATCCCGATAATGCGTTAAATATAACGGACTTGCCGACATTCGGGTTTCCTGCAAGTACGACTTTCGGTAAATCTACTGCCTCTTCATCTTTACAGGATGAATTTGAACAGTTGCTGCAAGTTTTACATCCAAAAACACTCATTAATTTTTCCTTATTATTATCAATTTATGTATGACTTAAAATTTTATGCTGTACTAATAAAAATACTGCCAATATAACTAACCCGATTAATATTGTCGGAATAAACGGGTTATTTTTGTTAAACAGTAATGTAACTGTAATAAGAAAAAATATTGTGGGGAAAATGCCCCAAATTGCTGAATTAGTAAAGTTCCCTAATAATGCAATATCTTTTTTCTCTATGTATAGCCATATAAGCGATAATAGTATATTAATCGGGAGAACTGCAACGAATCCTCCCAGCACTGAATGCTTTTTGGCTATTTCAGTTATTATTATTATCATTAAAGCTGAAGTTAATACTTTAAGAACGAGTAGCAATTTATTCCTCCTTTTTATTGTTTGGCATGGCGAACAATTTTGTTAAAAAAAATTTATACTTCTTTAACCATTATTTTTTTAGAAAGCTGTTCGCCTATAGCAATTTTTTGATGGTTTTTACTGATTATTACAGGGCCGATTTTTGCTTTGCAGCATACAATTTGACCTTTAGTCAGTCCAAATCTTGCAGAAGAACATTTGGAAGCATTATCTGCAAAATCTATTATTTCAACAATTTTTCCTTGGGTTATTTCATTTAGTTTCTTCATTTTTTAAACTCCTTATTATATTTATCTTTATACTGATTATGTTTTTATTGCAATACATTGTTTTGCTGACCTAACAATATATGCAAAAATTTTTACTCTTTATCCCTTACCTCATAATATTTCTTAAATTCCTCAAGATAATTGTGATTCTGGCAATGAAAATGTTTGTTAAAATCTATAAATGACGTAAACCTTTTTAAAACATCTTCTGAAATTACATGCTCAACCCTGCAAGCATTTTCGTGTGCTTCTTCCGAATTCAAGCCAAGAATTTGCGTAAAAAAATCATACAAAACATTGTGTTTTAAAATTACTTTTAAGGCTGCGTCTTCTCCTGACGGAGTTAAGGATATAACATCATAACGCCCATAATTCACAAGTTTTTTATCGGCAAGGTTTTTTAGGGCTTCTGTAACGGAAGATCTTCCTACGCCAAGACGTCTTGAAATTTCAATGGCTTTAACCCCATTTTTTTCCTGAATTATTTCATATATCGCCTCAAGATAATCTTCAAGACTCGCAGTAATTTTGCAGCTTTTCAATTTCTTATCCTTAGTCTATACTAAAATGAGTTTGGTTTTCGGAAAACTGGCAAATGTGTGTGTTAATTTAAAATCAATGTAAGGCAACCCGAACAATTTGTCAAGAG
>DYOT01000131.1 GCA_020720345.1 Candidatus Caenarcanum sp. | reverse complement strand
TATACTTCACAAGACTTTAGCAATTTTTTGTCTTTACATGTTTTGTATAAATGTCAGGAAGTTTAGGTTTACCAAATTATGAAAATCCAAAATAATATATCTTTTGCGGGAGACCAGCAAAGATTAAATATATTTTATTTTAGCGATTATCACGGGGATGTCCCCGCCTATAAAGAGCTCAAAACAGCTTCTGACGAGTTTGACAGCAATCATAAAGACACGCAAAACCTTAAGCTGACAGGGGGAGATCTTGTAGTCGGTGAAGACAGCAAAAAAAGACTTCTGGTATACAGGCTATTAAAGCTTATGAATATTGACGCTTCGGCAGTGGGAAATCACGAATGGGATAAAGACACAAACTTTTATCAGGAAGTCAGCAATCTTTATAAAAAAGCACCCAACTTGCTGTTTAATAAATTTATATGCGGCAACACAGAAACTCCCAAAAAAAATGAATACAAAGAGCAGGGGCTTTTTCAATCTAAAGTTATTGTTAAAAATGGGGAAAAATACGGTATTATAGGGGCTGTAACCGGTGATTACAAGTTTAATGACTGCAATGCTCATGATATTAATGGAACAAAACAGGATATAACCGTCGAAATTCAGGAACTTAAGAAAAAAGACCCTTCTTTAAATAAATTTATACTTCTTTCACATCTTGGGATTGATGCTGATAGAGCAGTTGCGAAAACAGTTCCTGATATTGATATTATAGTTGGAGGTCATTCACACACTCTAATTAATGGTGTTGAACCTGATAAAAATCTTTTTATATCATCAAAAAATGAGCCTGTATTAATTATTCAGGCAGGCAATGAAAGATATTTTGGAGAACTTGGCGTTGAATTTGATAAAGAAGGTAGAATAGACCTCTCAAAAGGTCATGAACCAATTAACACAACAAAATCTATTTTTGATTATAAAGAAAATAAAGAAGTAAAAGACAATGAAGAAAAAATACTTGGACCATCCTCTGCAATAGGCGTTTTAAATGAACCTATCAGGATGGAAAACCCTTTAAAGGGAGAAAATCCTCTGGGTGATATGGATGCAGATGCTATATGGAACGAAACAAAATCTGATTTTGTAATATTAAATGCAGGTTCTTTCAGAGCATCATTAAGTGCCGGAAAAATTACCAAAAGAGATTTGGAATACTGCATGCCGTTTTTAAATAAAGTTATTACAATAAAATGCACAGGTAAAGATATTGCGAATCTTTTAACTCTTGGCTCTGAATCAACAAAACATCCTGAACAGCCGGATCCGGGATTATTTCAGATAGCAGGGATAAAGTATACAATTTCTGCCGATAAAAAACTTACTGACGTTTATACTGTAGATAAAAACGGAAACAAGTCTTCTCAAATTGTTGATTCACAGGGGAATATAGTTCCTGAAAAAAATCCTGATTCTCCTAAAGAGTACACAGTTGCCATGACCGATCATGTTATTACAAGATTTTTCCCAAAATTGGAAATGAGCCGTGATTATATTAAAAAGGACGGCTACAAGATTGTAATAAATAAAGAACACATAATAAAAGAATATGGAGCGGACAGAGATATTCTGGAAGATTATATGAAACATAATTTTACTGATAAAAACAGACCAATAGAAATAAACAAAGGCAGGATAACCATTGAAAATAGTGATAAAGCGGCAAGTTACAGTTTTGTTTCTTTAATACATAAACATGTAAAGCCTGATTAATCTTTGCTTAACAGAACAACTGCATAAGCTGCCATAGCTTTAATTTCTCCAATAGCATCCATTCCTTCCATTGTTTTGGCTTTTATAGAAATCTTATTCTCCTCTATACCAAGAGTTTCTGAAAGTTTTTGTTTTATGAAAGGAATATAATCCCAGAGTTTAGGTTTTTCCGCCTGAACTACGACATCAATATTTACTATGGAATATTTTTCAAGTTTTATAATCTTGTGAACTTTTTTTAACAGCTCAAGGCTGCTGATATCTTTATATTTTTTATCTGTTGGAGGAAAATGTTGACCTATATCTCCAAGACAAAGTGCGCCGAGCATGGCATCCATAATAGCATGAGTGAGAACATCTGCGTCAGAATGCCCCAATAAGCCATATTTAAAAGGTATTTCTATCCCGCCAAGGATTAATTTACGTTTTTCTGTAAGTTTATGAATGTCGTATCCGTTGCCTATTCTATACTGCATATATTTTTACCTTAATTTCTTAAAATAAACTTCTCGATTGCATGGGCTGCGCCATCATTATCAACCGTATCAGTTATATAATCGGCAATTTTTTTAAGTTCTTTATCCCCGTTCCCCATCGCAACTCCAATTCCTGATATTTCAAGCATTTCCCTGTCATTGTCCTGATCGCCTATAGCCATAATTTGCGATTTATCTATTCCTAATTTTTCAGCAAGAAAAAGTAATGAATTTGCCTTGGAACATTTATTATTAACAAATTCGCAAAAATTTGGAGTTGATTTTGTAATATTTATAATGCCTTTATACTTTTGCTTAAGTTCATTTTTTACTTTATCAATAAGATTTATATCATGATCAAGCCCGAGTATCTTTGTAGGCTCGAAATTTTCCAGATTGTCAAAGCTGTCTACTTTATGTACTGGAATATTTCTTTTTAAAGCGTACTCTTCCGCCAGAATTGGCGAAATATTTTCCGCATAAAGTTTGTCATCAAGATAAGCGTTTATTTGTACGCCATATTCTCTTAGATCTTTTACCACCTGCATTGATAAGTCATGAGGCAAAGTATGATGTAAAAAAACCCTGTCTGATTTATAAAATTCCTGAATCAAGCTTCCCTGATATACAATCAGAGGAGTTGTAAGTCCCAGATCCATAGCAATAGGTACTGTTGCGCTGTACATCCTGCCGGTTGCAATAATTACGTGAATACCTTTGCTTGCAGTCTGTTTGATAGCCGATTTTACCCTTTCCGATATGTTGAAATTTTTATCCATTATTGTGCCATCAATATCAAGGGCAAGTAATTTTATGTCTTTAGCCGGCATTTTTATACTCTTTGATTACAGAATTTTATTAGTACAAATATATCACCGGTAAAGAAATAAGGCTATTGAGTTTAGGTAACAGTTTAAAGTAAATTGCTCAAATTAAATAAATTTAAATTACAATTTATAGAATTAAAAATCTTTTTAGTGGGTATAATAATTAAGTAGAGTGAAAAGGACTATGTTATGAACCTTAAAGGAAAAGATTTTCTTAGCCTGTTTGATTTTGATAAAGAAACTTTATTATACCTGCTCGATCTTGCAGAAAAACTTAAACAGGAAAACAGGGCTGGGCATACTCATCGTCTTCTTGAAAACAAAACGCTTGCAATGATCTTTGCAAAGCCAAGCTTGAGAACCCGTGTCAGTTTTGAAGTGGGCATCCAGCAGCTTGGTGGAAATGCTGTTGTCCTTAAACAGGACGAAATCAGCCTTGGGGTGAGGGAAACTATTGCTGATACTGCACGTGTTCTTTCAAGATATGTTGATGGTGTTATGATTAGGACTTTTGCACACGATGATGTGGTTAATTTTGCTAAATATGCTACTGTTCCGGTAATTAACGCACTTACCGACCTTTCTCATCCATGTCAGGTAATGGCGGATCTGCTTACCATAAAAGAAAAATTCGGTCGCTTTGACAATTTAAAGCTTGCATATCTTGGTGATGGAAACAATATGGCAAACTCTCTTCTTATTGGATGTGCGATTATGGGGATAAGTATTTCTATAGGATGTCCGAAAAATTATACACCTGAACAGGAATATATTGAAAAAGCTCTTGAAATTGCCCAAAAATCAGGCTCTAAAATTTTAATTACTCCAGACCCTATGCTGGCTGCAAAAAATGCAAGAATAATTTACTCTGATGTATGGGCAAGCATGGGACAGGAAGCTGAAAGCGAAGCCAGAAAACAAGTTTTTCGACCTTATCAGGTTAATAAAAATATTCTTTCAATTGCTTCCGGTGATTCAATGGTTCTTCATTGTTTGCCTGCACACAGGGGAGAAGAAATTACCGAAGATATTTTTGAAAAACATTCTCCGGCTATTTTTGAGCAGGCAGAAAACAGGCTGCATGTGCAAAAAGCCATCATGACCTCAATCATGTAAATTTTTAAATTATATAAAACCCCTCAACATAAAAAATTGCTTGTTTTATA
>DYOT01000130.1 GCA_020720345.1 Candidatus Caenarcanum sp. | reverse complement strand
TAGTGTACATAATAAAATCTTAAACAATAAAGCAAGAAAAGGCTAATGATTTATAAAATAAAGTTTATGTAAAAGATAAGACCCTGTCCAGAACTTTAAGAGCCCTGATTGTTTTTTCAGCGTCATGTACCCGCACAATATTTACTCCCTGAGAAGCCAGAAAAGCATTTAGGGCGATATTCGCTTCTTCTTTTTCATCGTGATCAGGGTTTAATATGCCTGAGATTACGGATTTTCTTGAAACCCCTACCAGTATTGGACATCCAAGAGTTTTAAATTCGCTTATTCTCTTTATTATCTCGAGATTATGCTCAAATGTTTTTCCAAAGCCTATACCCGGGTCAATTATTATGTTTTCAGGCTTGATTCCCGAAGAAACAGCTTTTTGCAATTTGTCTGACAGAGCCTCATAAACGGCATCAATTATATTTTTTTCATAAACAGGATCTATCTGCATTGTTTCCGGGCTAGATTTTGAGTGCATTATTACAATTGGAACATTAAATTCACAAGCAACAGCAGACATATTTTCGTCCCATTCAAGCCCTGAAACATCGTTAATAATATCAGCACCGGCTTTTATGGCTTCTTTTGCCACTTCAGAGTGTCTAGTATCAATACTAATTGGCATATTACCGTCAAATCCCCTGATTTTTTCTATAACAGGAATAACTCTTTTAAGTTCTTCTTCAGGTAAAACTTCTTTTGAAAAAGGTCTTGTGGATTCTCCTCCAATATCTATAATATCAGCGCCGGATTCAATCATTTTTTTTGCCTGCTCAAAAGCTTTTTCAGGCGAATAAAATTTTCCTCCATCTGAAAAAGAATCGGGTGTTACATTTAAAATCCCCATAATATATGTTTTAGCAGACCAGTCAAAAATTTTATTCCTTATTTTAAGAGGTTTTAAAGTATTTTGGCTTAAAATTTCATTAAAATTTCCCGATAATTCACCTAGCCTAAAAGGCTGTTTTTTAAGTTTTCCGCATAAGATTTTCAGCTGTGAATCAGTACAGCCAAGCACTATAGAAGATTCATCAACCTTGCAGGTAATAACTTCCCTGTGAACGGCAGCATCTGCTCCGACAGAAAGCGCCAGTTGCTTAATGATTGCAGCCTGCTGGCAGTTAAGATTATGAATTTTATATAAATTAAACCTGTACTTAGGCAGAGCCTGTTTTACATAAGACTTATCAAAACCTGTGTCCTGAATTGCTTGTTCAAGGCTGGCGGGAGTTATTTTTCTTATATAAAAATTCTTTTCCATATATTAATGGTATTAGAAAAAAAGTTTTATTCAACCAGTACAGAATTAGGGTTATTTTTGTACTGTTCGTAATAGCTTAATATGTTTTTTACATAAGTTCGTGTTTCGCCATAAGGAGGGACGCCGCCATATCTTTGCACCGCTCCGGGTCCTGCATTATAAGCGGCAAGAGCAAGCTTTGTTGAACCAAACTGAGTTTTAAGCGCTTTTAGATATTTAATTCCGCCTTTTATATTTTCTTCCGTTTTGTATGGATTAACTCTTAAATCCTTTGCTGTTGCCGGCATCAGCTGAAATACACCGATTGCTCCTGCACTACTCCTGGCTTTTTTTTCAAAATCTGATTCCTGCTTCGCTACACTTAAAGCAATTAAGGGATTTAATCCTTGATTTCTGGCTTCTTTTAAAATTTTTTGTTTTATTGCTTTTTTTGTATTAAGTTTTATTTCTTTTTTTATCTTAGCATAAGCATTATCTTGATAATTTTGAGAATAATTAATTTTACTAAAAAAATTAAAGCCCAAAATCATAAAACCGGCTAAAAATGCGCATAAAAAACACTTGATCCATTTCTTCCTGTTTTCCATATTTTCCTCTTCCAAATCTACTATACTAAAATACTAAATTTATTCTTCAATATTTTTACTTATGACGGATGAAAATATAATGTGTTCCCCAAAAGTTTAAAAGTTCAGGCGACATAAGCGTCCGAACTTTTAAACTTATATTTTTATGCCACTAACTAAATTTTTACCAATCCGGAAAGTTTTGGATCCAGAAGTCTTCTTCCTGCTTCATCAAACTGAATACTGCAAAGTTTTTTGGTTTCATAGCCAATAATTTTTACTATTGTGCCGATACCATATTTTGAATGCTGCACTCTGTCCCCTTCCTTAAATTGTTTAAGGAAAGCAATATCTTCCTGATTATCGTAGGTTGGATAAACAGGGATATCAGGTATAGGCGGACTTGCGACTGCTGTTGTAAAAGACTGCTGTAAATTATCATCGCTATAGCCATAGCTCTGAGCGTTATCCGCATATAAGTCCTGCTCAAGTCCTGAATATGCGCTTTCAGTGTCATCTTCCTGCGTTTCAACAGAATTATCATAATAATCAAGTATTGATTCATCCTGAAATTCCTGACTTGAATTATAATCAAAGTCCTCATCAACCTGCTTATCCCCGGAGGAATAAGACTGAGAGCCATATTCTTCGGGATTGCTGACAAAACTGGAAAAATCAAGCCCATCGTCTTCAGTTTCTATTACTTTAGGTTTATATTCAAATTCATCTTCTTCAATATAAGTTTCTTCTTCTTCAGCAAAATTATAAGCTTCGAAGCTATTTTCTTCTAAAGGCGTTTTTATTTCAGGTTCATCGAAATTATAACTGTCAAAATCTTCTTCTGTAGTTTGTTCCTTTTGCGTTTCAGCATAGCCATAATCTTCTTCTATGCTTTCTTCCTCTTCGGTAAAATATACGTCTTCCTGAAGATTTGAAATATCGCTGATAAGTTCAACTTCAGAATCATCATGGGCAAATTGACCGGAATAATTAAAATCTGTGTCATTATCGCTTATTTCTGTTCTGCTGCTGTAGTTGTCTTCTTCAATTTCCTGCGAAAGATAAATTTCCGGCATCGCCCAGACTGAATTATCTGAATTTTTCAAAGAAAAGCCTTCTTCAAAAGCTTCCATATCAAAAATATTTACGTACAAAGGAACATTATTTGTAATTTTTCCCGTAATCAATACTTCATTATCTTTAAGCCTGGTAATATAATCACTGAGAGAAGTAATTTTAGTTGCATTTTCCGGAGCAAAAGCAATGACACTTTTTGTATAAGCTAAAAGAACAACAGAATGTTCGGATTCGTGCCCTGAAATTATTACAGGGCTTATGCCGCTTTTATTTGCTTTTCCGCAAAGTTTTTCTATAAATATTTTGTCTGGACAAACCTTTTCAGAATCAAAAAGCAAAAAGAAATTTTGTTTGTACTTTTCAATATTTGAATCAACAATAAATTCAATAAATTTTCTTTTCCATTCGGCTGGAATTTCTGAAAAATCTGCAATTACCAGATCAGTATTTTCAAGAGTCCGGCTTAAAATTGCAAATTCCTGTTTTTTATCTGCAAAAATACCGCATTTCTGCAATTTGGACAGTTTATTTCTTAGCAAAACAAGTTCTGCTATTTTGTTTGTTTCATAAACAGAATTTACGGCCTGCATAAGGCTTGAAAACGGAATATATTCCACATCTCCTGATGAAAGATAGTTTTCAATTTCAATAAAAATATCTTCTATAACTGCACGTGTTTCAGCAGAAACATCATAAAGAGTCTTATCATAAAGATACTCTAGCCCTTTTAAATTGAGAGGAATTTTAAAATTTTTCCCTGCGTTAATTACCGATGAAACCTTTAAGTCTGAAAAATCTCCGTTAAAATCAATTAATACAGTTTTGCTGCCATTTTTGGATAGCTCACATGATAAAAGGTTCAGGATATTATTTTTTTGAGTCTGCTTATCGCAATAAATAACTGTGGGGCTTTCAAAAAAAGAGGCTTCCAAATCAACTTCAGTATCTGGATATAATGACAAATTTCCTATTTGAACAGGGTTTTGCGGGCTTGAAGCATTTGCGCATAAAAGAATTTCTTCGGAAGAAATCCTGCTAATCCTGAATTCCTGAGAAGGGACATTCCCCTGCCATGCGGTCAATCTGCCTGATTGTTCAACAGTAAACAGTATTTTTGACACAGCGACATTAAAATTAGAAGTTTTTTCAGTAGATGAAATTTCAAGAATTTGAGCCAGCACTCCGTCTTTTTCCGGCGCTGTTATTTTTAAAATATCTCCAAGCAAAAGGGGCTTTTCGCTTATATCAAATTTTATTTTTATAATTTGTCCGTTAGTTTGTTCAATAAACATTTTTTTTTCCTAAAACTTA
>DYOT01000129.1 GCA_020720345.1 Candidatus Caenarcanum sp. | reverse complement strand
TAGATGAAATGGATAAAGTTTTATTAAAAATCAAACATGTTATATAAGGCATGTTAAAATAATTTTATAAATTTTGGCGAGTTTGGGGAAATGCAGGAATATTTTTCAAATAAAACAATAGAAAAACTTAAATATGATCTTGTCAGAGAAAATCTTCTTAACTTTGACGATTTATCTATGGCGGAAGAACTGTCAAAAACAACTAATCACCATATCGGACAGGCATTAATACAGCAAAACCTCATTTCAGAAGAAAATCTGCTTAAATTTATTGAAGATAAGCTGCATATTCCATACGTAAACCTTGAAGACTATTCTCTTGATACCAGCTGTCTTGAATTTATATCTGCAGAAGATGCAAAAAAGTACAAAATAATCCCGCTTTTCAGGATAGAAGAGGTAATGACTATTGCTATGGCAGATCCTCTTGATCTTTTTGTACTGAATAATCTTATAAAATCAGTTAATTTAAAAATTGAGCCCGTAATTTGCTCGGAAAGGGTTATTCTGGAGGCAATAGACAGGTTTTATTCCCCTGTTACCCTTAAAGAAAAAATATCTGCGGAAAAAGAAAAATTTGACTTAATAAATGAACTTAATGCTGAACTCATAAACGAATTTCAGCCTGAAAAAACTATTACTGCTATTATTTATCAGGCTTTTCTGGAAGATGTTTACGAAATAATTCTTGAAAACACTTCTGATGTCAAAATAATAATATTTAAAAAAGACGGGATTTTTCATAAAAAAGGCTCTATTCCTGTTCTTTTAACACCTGTCTTTAACTCAAAATTAAAGACTTTAGCAGCAATTGACCCTTTAATTACTGATGTTCCACAGCTTGGAAAATTCAATATTTCTATGGAAGAGGAAAATATAACTTTAATAGTTGCAACTTTTCCTACAACAAAGGGCGAAAGGATTTCAATAAAATTATACAGACCTCCACAAAAAATAAATGGGCTTTCTCTGGATAATGAAGATAAAATTTTTCTTGAAGAAAATCTTAATAACTCGGGAATTATTTTAATAGCAGGACCCAACCTAAGCGGGAAAAGTTTTGTTGCCTATTCAATATTAAATTCTATGGATAAAACCACCAAAAACTTAATGACAGTTGAATCAATAGTAAAATATGATTTAACAGGAGTTAACCAGAGCGAATTAAATGAAAAAGTGGGATTTAACTTTGAAAAAGCCGTCAGATTTATTGATTTTCAATCTCCTGATGTAATTTATGTGGAAGAAGTATTTTTAAATAAGGATTTTAAACATTTAACATTGTTTGCAGAATCTTATAAAACTGTTATTACTGAAATTTCAGCCGATAATATTGAAAACTTGATGAAAAAACTTGATTCAGAAGAATTAATAGAATTTAAAAAAAATATTAAATGTTTGATTTTTGTCGAAAATAAAGATAAAATTCAGATAGTCAGGAGTTTGGGTTTATAGTTAAGTCATCAACTCATGCATAAATCTAAAAATGAATTTAGTTGGGTAAATTAAAGAGGTATTTATGACATCAGTAATTGAAGAAAAAACAACAGGTTTAATAACACAGGTTATAGGTCCGGTAGTTGACGTTGAGTTTCCGGGAGGCAAACTGCCTCAAATATATGATGCTTTAATCATTAAAAACGCTTTTCCAAATGAGCCAAATCCTGATCTTGTAACAGAAGTGCAGCAACTTCTGGGTGAAAACAGGGTAAGGTCTGTTGCAATGTCAGGCACAGACGGATTAAGACGTGATATGGAAGTTATAAATACCGGTGAACCGATAAAAGTTCCCGTCGGCAAGGCAACGCTTGGACGGATTTTAAATGTTCTGGGTCAGCCAGTTGATGAATGTGGTCCTATTGTTACGGATGAACAATATCCTATTCATAGACCTGCTCCAAAATTAGTTGATCAAAATACCGATAGGGAAGTTTTTGAAACAGGCATAAAAGTTATAGATCTTCTGGAACCTTATCCAAAAGGAGGAAAAATTGGTCTTTTCGGAGGTGCAGGGGTAGGAAAAACAGTTATTATTCAAGAATTAATTCATAATATAGCACAGGAACATGGCGGTGTTTCTGTATTTGGCGGTGTTGGTGAAAGAACCAGAGAAGGAAACGACCTCTGGAACGAGTTCAAAGAATCAGGCGTTCTTGATAAAGTTGCTCTTGTTTACGGTCAGATGAATGAACCTCCGGGAGCAAGAATGAGAGTAGGCTTAAGTGCACTTACAGTTGCGGAATACTTTAGAGATGCAGCAAAACAGGATGTACTTTTGTTTATCGATAATATTTTCAGGTTTACACAAGCAGGCTCTGAAGTATCAGCGCTTCTTGGACGTATGCCCAGCGCAGTAGGTTATCAGCCGACGCTTGCCACAGAAATGGGCGAACTTCAAGAAAGAATAACCAGTACCAAAGACGGATCAATCACTTCAGTACAGGCAATTTACGTTCCTGCGGATGATTTAACCGATCCGGCTCCTGCTACAACATTTGCTTTTCTTGATGCTTCAACTGTACTTTCAAGACAAATTGCGGAACTTGGAATTTATCCTGCTGTAGATCCTCTTGCAAGTACAAGCCGTGTACTTGATCCAAGAGTTATAGGCGATGAACACTATGACACAGCTCGTGGAGTCCAACAGGTTCTCCAGAGATATAAAGATTTGCAGGATATTATTGCAATTCTTGGAATGGACGAACTTTCCGAAGAAGATAAAATTACTGTATCAAGGGCAAGAAAACTGCAAAGATTCTTGAGCCAGCCTTTCTTTGTTGCGGAAACATTTACCGGAACCCCCGGAAAGTATGTAAAATTAGCAGATACAATCAAAGGGTTCAAAGAAATCCTTGAAGGAAAACATGATGAACTTCCAGAGCAGGCATTTTATATGGTAGGAACAATAGAAGAAGTTCAGGAAAAAGCTGCGAAAATTGCAAAAGGCGAATAATAATGAATAAAGTAGGGTTAGAAAGTGAACTCGCTTATTTAATAACTGCAAAAAATCATTTATGGACAGCGATGCTGGGGACTTCTGGCGGAACGATAGGATTATTATTTATTAATACAAAAACTTATTCAAAATGGTCTTTATTTTTTGCAGGAGTAGTATTAATTTTTTTCTTTCTTGAAAGTTATTTCAGAAAAGATGGTAGAATAGAAAAAATTATAGAATAGAAAAAATATAATGAGGTGAAATAATTATGATGACACTTAATGATATTTGTACATTGTTAGCTGTACTAACAATAGCTAGTATGTTAGCTTATGCTGCGCATCGAATAGGTCATACTGATTTTTCAAAAGATTCAGATTTTTCAAGATCGGGTAAATAAAAAGTGGGAAAAAAATTAAAACTTAAAATAATCACACCTGAAAAAGTTCTCCTTGAAGAAGAAGTAGATGCGGTTTATTCCCACTCTACAGACGGAGAATTCGGCATACTTCCCGACCACATATCATATATGACCCCTTTAGCTATAGGTGTAACGGAATATATTATAGAAAATAAAAAGGAATTTATTTCAACTATTGGTGGGATTCTTCAGGTAAAAAATAATTTGGTGACAATACTTTCTGATAAAGCCGAACTTGGCGAGAAAATTGATATTACACGCGCAAAAGCCGCAAAAGAAAGAGCCGAAGCTCGATTAGGGACAGGTGTCAAAGATGTTGATGTTGACAGGGCACAAATTGCGCTAGCTCGAGCCATCGCCAGAATCAACGCCGCATCAGGGATTAAGTAAAATTCTTTTTTAATGCTAAAATTTAAAGCATGAAACTTAGTATTGCACATCTTTACCCCGAATTATTAAATCTTTATGGAGATAAAGGCAACGTTCTTGCCTTTGCTAACAGATGCCTGTGGAGAAATATAGAAGTCAACATCACAGAAATCAACGTTGGTGACGAAATTAATCCCGATGCTTACGATTTTTATTTTATAGGCGGCGGTCAGGATGAGCAGCAGATAGCCGTAGCTGAAGAATTACAGAAACAAAAAGATAATTTAATAAATGCCAGAGACAACATGGCGGTATTTCTGGCAATATGCGGGGGCTACCAGCTTTTCGGGCATTATTACCAGCCACATGCCGGAGATAAACTTGAAGGCATAAGCCTGATGGATGCTTATACGATTGCAGGAAATACAAGGTTTATAGGAAACGTTACGGTAAAAACAAATTTTCCTCTTCTAAAAAAAACGCTTGTAGGCTTCGAAAATCACAGCGG
>DYOT01000128.1 GCA_020720345.1 Candidatus Caenarcanum sp. | reverse complement strand
GTCGGCAAGCTCCTCGCAATGACAGTGTATACCCTTAACACTACTTTCAACAAACTCAGCCTGAAATTAGACTTAAAATTAGCAAGAATAAACCTTTTAACAAAGCCAATGCCATTAATTTTGAGATTTTCATGCCTTGCTGAAGTTATAATTTGCTCGGCAGAAATGCCGCTAGGGCAAAAATCATAACAGGCATTACATCCCAAACATAATTCAAGGTTTTTTGCGGCTTTTTTGCTAAATTTAAGTTTTCCGTTTATTATGCCGTTTAAGAGCGTGAACTTTCCTCTTGAAACAGCTGTTTCTAGTCCTGTAGCAGCATAAACAGGACACACAGACTGGCATAACCCGCATTTTGTACACTTATACACATCTTCTGCATATTCACTTAATTTTTTAAACTCAGAGATGGCTGGTGATAAAAAATTATTTTCTTCATTTTTACTCATAAAAAATTTTGCCCGGATTTAAAATATTTTTAGGATCAAAAAGTTTCTTGATTCCCTTCATATATAATATAGAATTTTCATCAAGCGCTTTTTTCATAAATCTGGACTTGCTCATCCCAATGCCATGCTCTCCTGACAGTGAACCTCCAAGTTCAATAGCCGCATCAAACAATTCTTCAGCAGCTTTTTCAAAGTTTTCAGCTTCTTCTTTATTTCTTAAATCAAGTGAAACATTCGGATGAATATTTCCATCTCCGGCATGTCCCATAATACATACAGTTAAGTTATATTTATCAAAAATATTTCTTGTTCTTCTGATAAATTCCGGGATTTTATCTCTTGGAACAACTGCATCTTCAGTTAAAACGTTTGGTCTTAACCTTGCAACCGCACCAAAAGCCGATCTTCTTGCAAACCATATTTCTTCGGCTTCCTGTTGTGTTTTTGATGCCCTTATATTTTTAGCTCCAAATTTATTGCATATTTCAATTATTTGTTGCGTTTGAATGCTGGCAGACTCTTTGCATCCGTCGACTTCAATCACAAGAACAGCATCCATATCTGTGGGGAATCCCGCATTATAAAATTTTTCTATAGTCTGCATTGTGTTTTTGTCCATAATATCAAGCGTAGCAGGCATGATTTTAGCGGAAATTATTCCCGTTATTGCTTCTGCTGCAAGATCCATAGACTCAAAGCATACAAGCATTACCTGCTGCTCATCCGGCTTAGGAATAAGTCTTAGAGTTGCCTCGGTTATAATGCCCAAAGTCCCTTCTGAACCGACAAAAAGTTGTGTCAAATTATATCCTGTGACATTTTTAACAGTTTTACCGCCGGTTTTCAAAACAGTTCCATCCGCAAGCACAATTTCTAGCCCCAAAACATAATCTTTGGTTGTTCCATATTTAAACCCTCTCGGACCGCCGGAAGATAATGCAATACTTCCTCCAATAGTTGAAACTTTTAAACTTGCGGGATCAGGCGGATAAAAAAGTCCAATATCAGAAACTTTTTGCTGTAATTTTTCTATAACAACACCCGGCTGAACAACACAGAGTAGATTATCTTTATCTATGTTTAATATTTTGTTCATTCTTGATGTATGCAGTACTATTCCGCCTTTCACAGGAAGGCAGCCGCCAACAAGATTTGTCCCCGCAGCACGTGTAACAATAGGAATTTCATGCTCATCGGCAATTTTTGCAATTTTAGCAATTTGTTCTTTATTTTCAGGAAGCACTACAACGTCAGGCAGGTATAAAGCATCCCCAACAGCTGTGGCATCGTATGCATAGCAATACCTGTCCTCGTAATCCGTTAGTACATGTTGTTTCCCGAGAATTGATTCCAGCGAATCTATGATATTATTATCAATATTTGACATAAATTTAAGCATTTTTATCATCCGACTAAATTGTATCACTTCAACATAAAAAATCATATTTTTTGTATATTTACAAAACACTTAAAATGATTGAAAATATTGTTGATTAGTGAAAATATAAGGACGGTAATTATTGTGAGAGCTAAAAAATTTGCTTCATTATTGTTAATTTTATCAATGTTTGGAAGTTTCGTTGCGCCAGTTTTTGCGGATGAGGAAATTATGGTGCTTCCTCCTTTAAATGACGAAGCCAGCCAACCGCAAAATGACTTTAATTCGCCAACTACAAAAGTTTTAAAAGGAACTGTAACTACTGTTCCGGTAGGCACATCATTTGAAATTATTACAAATTCTCAAATCAGCACAACAAGTACCCATGTCGGTGAACTTTTTACAGCTACACTTAATCAACCTATAGCAGTAGGCGAAAATGTTGCTATACCTGCCGGAAGTGAAGTATATGGACAGGTTACATATAGTGAAGATGCCGGAAGAGTCGGCAGAAACGCTATTATGGAAATTAAATTCACCAGCGTTAAACCTCCATACGGTAATAAAATTCCAATGATGGGCAAAATTGTTACAAAAGATAACTCAGGCGTATTAAAAGGCGGCTCATTGAAAAATCAGCTTATTAAAAACGCAGCTGCCGTTGCTATACCGGCAACAGGCGGACTTATAACAGGATTAGGAATCGGAGCTCTTGCAGGAGAAACAGGTGTTGGAGCAGCAGTAGGCTCATCCGTAGGCGGAATATTCGGAGCTGGATATATGATTTACAGAAAAGGCAAAGAAGTTGAACTGCCTATAGGAACAAAGATGATAATAATGCTTGAACAACCTTTGACGGTGGGACAATAACGAATGAATTTACCAAATCCTATTGCCTCCGAGCTACTTGGCAAAAACAATGAAAAAGCTTTAATAGCAGCTCAAAATATAATAAACAATGCCGATATCGATGCCTGGCAATGCTTAATAGAAAATACAGACTTTCTTTTCGGATACGTAAAAGAAAAAGCAGGTATGAGACTTATTCAGGCAATAAACAAAAACAATCTGGAAAACGTATTTAAGCTGTTTAAAAAACATGACGGCGATTGGGATGAATATATTGCGCAGGCATTAAGCCAGTTTATTTCCCCGGAATTAAATTACAAGATGCTGGAACTTCTTAAAAATGGCTCTGTTGAAGAACAAACATATGCCGCAAGATATTTCTGCCATGCAAAAGAGCCTGAAGCAGGCGAAGCCTTGTTTGAAGCTTCTAAAAAATATTATTTTCCCCTCAGGAATAATTCTGCGGAAGCACTTGGAAGACTCGAACATAAAAAATCTTACGAATTTTATTTTAATAATCTAAAATCTGATGATGAATGGGAAAAAATAGAAGCTGCACAATTTCTTGCAAATTACGGAAACAAAGAAGCGACAGTGCCAATACTTGAAGCCATGTCAAATTCCGGAATGGCAGAACTTATTGCCGGTGAAATTGCAATGCTTACAGACATTCATACTTTATTTGATGAAAGAAACGAAAAGACAAGATTATTAGCGCTTGAGGCACTTGATAACATAGTTTCAGGGATTCCTGAAATATGGCCGATGGGGGCAATTCTGGATTTCAAACTTTTTGAATGCATGGAAAGCCTTATAAATTTAGCAAAAAGAGACCAGGAAAGCCCATTATCAGGAAAGTTTGCTCAAATTTTGATAAAAACCAGACAAAAGATTACTCTTTTTGTGGAAAACTCGCAATATACATATGATGAAGAGAGGGAAATCCTTGCTGAGCTTGATGAAATTTCCAATCTGCTTTTATATGAAAACGATGAATTCTGGAATAATCAGATTCAAAACCTCTACAAAGAGCTTAACACGGATGATATAAAGAGAAAAATATCCGCATTATCTGTAATTAGTGAACTTGGGTTTGAAGAAAGTGCTCCTTATATAATAAGATTAGCATTAAATCCTGATGAAAATGAAACTGTTGTTTCTGAAGCTGTTTCTGCGCTTGCAAAAATCGGTAAAATTGATAATATTGACAAAAATACACTTTTATCAAGGATAAAAGATCCTAATTTACAGGCTTTCGTACAGGACAAATTTGCAAATTCTGCAATATAATTACAAAAACAACCATATTTTGTTTTTTTAAAAATAGATTTATTACGAAATGTTAAGCATTTTTATACTTTTATTAAGATTATAAAAACAATTATAAGGGTTTTTCCCTCCAATTCAGGTAAATTCAATTTTCAAAGATTTCCCAAGACATCTTTTTGTGTAAAAAAACAAAAATAGAATTTTTCTTACTATATAGACTTTTGACCCTATTTGGCTTATAAGCCTCTCGGATTTGACATTTCTTTATGACTAGCTTTAATTAACCATGTTAGGTTA
>DYOT01000127.1 GCA_020720345.1 Candidatus Caenarcanum sp. | reverse complement strand
AAAGTAACATCTGAAGAATTATATGACTGCGATAAACAAACAGTTGAACATAAAGAATATGACGGCAATGGAACATTAACTAAAGTTCAAAGCGCAGATAAAACCGGCAAGATAACCTATGAAGAATTCTATGACCCTGGCAATCAGAAAAAAGAGATACATCATAACCACAGTGACGGCGGCTGCAGAGCAGAAAAATATGACAGCACCGGTAAATTATATCAGGTAGATAATTGGAAACCTGACGGCACTTGGGACAGTACAGAAAATTACTAATATACCAGAATGAGTTTGTTTCCGTTAAAACCGGCAAAGCCGAATTTTACCTGAAACAGCACCTCCTTCGCTTCGCCATCCCGATTTGCAAAAATTATTTCATTTAACGGTTACTTATTGAAATCGGTATAGATAATCAAACCTGAAATAAATATCTGTACAAATGCTTCTCATACGAGAGGCATTTTGTCGTAATCTTTTAATATTTTAATTTATTGTAACAGAATGTTGCAATTTTATTTAGAACTCAGGGTAATCTCAGGGTAATCGAGAATAAAATTTTTGTTATTCGTAATCAAAAAGTTATGATTGACAGGGATTTAGCAGAACTTTACGGGGTAAAAACAAAAGTTTTAAATCAAGCAGTTAAGAGGAATATAGAAAGATTCCCTTCTGAATTTATGTTTCAACTCGATGATACTGAAAAAAATGAACCGGTCACAATTTGTGACCGGTTTAAAAGCCTTATACACTCTACATCTAACCCTTATGTTTTTAATGAGCATGGTTTGCAATGCTCTCAAGCGTAATTAATAGCAAATTGGCAATAGCAATAAATATTCAGATTATTAAAGCTTTTGTTAAGCTTCGTGAAATGGCTTTAACTCATTCAGAACTTGCTGACCAACTAAAAAGTCTTGAATCTGCGTTTATAAACTACGCAAAACAAAATAATGCTGATGTTGAAGAAATTTTTAAACAGCTTGGCTATTTGCACGATATAACCAAACCAAAAGAAATTGGCTTTAAGGTAGATAATTAGCCAAAAATCAGGACTTTTTATATAAAAAATTAATTTATCAACAACAAAACTTCTCTAATAATTTTAGTGGCTGTAACTGTTGATACACCTGAAGGGTCATAATGAGGAGAAAGTTCAACTACATCTGCCCCGACAATATTAAGATTTTTCAGCAGCATTAGCCAGCTTATTAACTCATTATATGTCATTCCGCCCGGTTCAGGCGTTCCTGTCCCGCTCATTAAAGAAGGGTCAAGCACATCAAGGTCAACAGACAAAAATACAGGTTTATTTTCTAAAAATTTTAATCTTTGTTTCAAGCTTTCCTGCGTCTTTACAAGTGTGTTATTTTCTTTCATAAACTTAAATTCTTCAGGAGTACCTGAGCGGATGCCTATCTGGATTAAATTATCCGGTGTGATAATTTCGCAAACTCTTTTCATAACGCAGGCATGAGAAAGTTTTTCGTTTAAATAATCTTCTCTTAAATCTGTATGCGCATCAAAATGTATTACATGTAAGTCTGAAAATTTTTTAGCGTAAGCTTTCATAACAGGATAAGTTACAAGATGCTCTCCCCCAACCCCTAACCATTTTTTATTAAATGAAAGTGTTTCTTCTGCTGCGATTTCTATCTTTTTAAGCGTGTCTTCACGGTTACCAAGTTGAAATTCAATTTCTCCGGCATCATAAAATTTTATATCATCGAGGTCTTTGTCTTGAATGGGAGAGTAAGTTTCAATCCCGTAAGAAGCTATTCTTATGAGTTCAGGTGCAAATCTCGTTCCAGGGCGGTATGAACACGTCCCATCATAAGGAAGCCCCACTATAACAGTGTTTGCTTCATTAAAATTATCTGTGGAATTTGTCCAGTTTCTGGGCAAAAAAGGCACGCTCAGCATATTTTCACCTTAATTAGATTTAATTAAGTAAATTTTAACAGGAATATTTCTAAAAGATAAGAACTTTAGTGAATTAAATTTGTCTATAAAAATGTTAGGTTGATATTGGAAGTGGAATATCAAAACACAGAAAAGCTGGAATAATATGAGTATACATAGTAAACCAAAAAAAATTTATCCATATCGCTGCAAAGTGCTAAGTATGGATTTATTATCGATTTTTCATAAATATCATGAAAGTGAAAATTTTATAGAACCCTTACTAAATGATATAAAAAACAGCTTTGGCTCTATAACCGAAAACGATGTTGTATGTATAAGCGAATATCTGAATATTTCCGAAAACAAAATAAGAAAAACAGTAGAATCAAATGAAGAGCTTGAAATTATTCCTGTAAAGCAGCACATTATCAGGCTTTGCAAAGGAGATACGTGCAAAGAACACGGGGCTGAAAAAATTATTGAAAAAGTTTATAAAGAACTAAAAATTATTTCAAACAACATTACTGAAGATGGAAAATTTAGAATAGAAATTACCGGATGTCTTAATATGTGCGATATCTCACCTGTGATTGGCATTGATAATATTTTTTACGGGAAAATAGATATTTTCGATATAGAAGCTCTTATAGGTTACATAAAAGAAAAATAATATTTATGACTTATTCATCTATAAAAATTAAAAATATATAATTGAAATATGAAAATCATAAAATTATTAAATTATAAAATATTAATCCCTTTAATAGGGTGTTTGTGCCTGCTTTATTGTCATCCTGTCCATGCTTATAATCCTGATGCAGTAAATTATAATAATACCGGCATAAAATATACTAAAAAAGGCGAATTTGAAAAGGCTGTAATTTCTTTCAAAAAAGCTATAGAAACTGATTCTTCCTTAAATAATGCCTATTATAATCTTGGTTCTGTCTATAAACATACAGGAAACACTCCTCAAGCCATAAAAGCCTTTCAACTACTGCTTAGAAATAACCCTAACGATGATGAAACCGCATATATCCTTGCGGGCTTATATTTTGAAAATCAGGATTATGATAAAGCGCTTGTTTATTTAAGTTCTATTGATAAAACAAGTACTTTTTATAAGGATTCAATTGAACTTTTTAAGAAAATTAACAATAAAATAAACGAATCTATAATAAAAGAAACGCCAAAAGAAACGCCCAAGGCTGCTTCTGCAAGCAAACCAGCCGTTTCAATCAAGACAAGTGTTCCAAAAGTCTCAAATCCTGTAATAGTTTCCAGGTTTGTATATTCAAATTTCACCGGACCAACAGGAATAACAGAAGACAGCAAAGGAAATTTGTATGTTGCTGATTATACTTCTAATTCCATTCTGATTTTATTACCTGACGGAAAGCTTAAAACTACAATAAAAAACGAATTAATAAAAGGTCCTGTAGGAATTGTAGCTGATTCAAGCGATAATATTTATATTGCCAACTATTCTGCCAATAATGTCCTGAAAATTGACAAAAACGGCGCTGCAAAAATTATTTCTAAGGATATAAATAAGCCTTATTTTCTTTATTTAAATAAATCCGGGGTGTTGTATGTTTCCGAGCAGGATAAAAACACTGTTATTCGGCTTGGAATTCCTGAATGAATCAACTACTTAACAAAAAACTTGCTTATAGAGTGTTTTTTGTGTTAACTATAAAATAATTATTCTTATTATTAAGTAAATGTTCAAAAGCATATTTAAGTTAGGACAAACAACGGAGATATCAAAAAAATGGTAAAAATTCGTCTGAAAAGACTTGGAGCTAAAAGAAACCCAATATATAGAATCATTGTTATCGACAGCAGAGAAAAAAGAGAAGGCAAAGCTATCGAAGAGCTTGGATTTTATAATCCCAGGAAAAAAGAATTGAAAATTGATAAAGAAAAAGCTCTTGGCTGGGTAAAAAAAGGCGCACAACCTTCTGAAACAGTTAAATACCTTATCGACAACTCTAGTGAAGCCGGAACTTTAGTAAGAAAACCTGTTGTTGAAGAGAAAAAGATTTCTAAAAAAGCAAAAGCCAAGCTTGAAAGTGAAAAAAGCACCGCAGCAGCGGCTTAAAATAAAATTTTAAATTTTCTGTTTTTAAAACAGGTAGGAACTAATCTATTTCTACCTGTTTTTGTGTAAACTTATGTAAAATTAAATGCTAAGTTTTCCCCATGAAAAACAATTTTTAAAATTTTTGGGTTTTTATTTAATTATACCCAACTTAAATTTGTTTTCGGATTTTTTGCTGAGTCAACAATTTATGCCAGAAAACAGGAATCCGAATTGAAACAAGTGCTTACTATAATATACTGCCTCAAAATTAAATTTAGGATTTTTCTTGAATTTTATAAAGGCAGTATGCGAAGCAGGAGTGCCGGTTTTCCGAAAACCAAACTCATTTTAGTATAACATCTTTGCGTTTAGGGA
>DYOT01000126.1 GCA_020720345.1 Candidatus Caenarcanum sp. | reverse complement strand
ATATTAATCAGAGAAAACAATTGTATAGTCAGTGTTTCCTGATAAGTCATCTTCAGGGTCGACAATAAACTGTGCGGTCTTTAATTCGGGGATTTTAGATTTAAGCTTCATTATCGGGTTAAAGCCCGCTTTATAAGTATGCGCAATTACCTGTGTATGCGGTTTTTTTCCAAAAGATGAGTATTTAATATCAAACCCTTGCTGCTTAAAAACTTCTTCTATTGCGGGTATTTGATCCCTGTATTTTTCAGAATAAAGAACGGTTACACTAAGAGGCACGTCAGAACTGGAAGGTTCTTCCCTGTATATTAGCCTGTCTATAACAGCCTGTGTTCTATCTGTATCAATTATCCAGTAGCTTACAAAGCCGTGGTTTGAAGGTTTTCCGGGAAGGGTTGAAGTCTGTACATTGTCTATATCTACCTGTTTTGCAAATGTTGCAAGTCCGGCAAGTTCATAAACATTCATATCTGTTTTAATGTTGCTGCTTATAGCATTGATAATAGACGGAATCCTTGCAATTACATCAGGAGATTTAAGTTTTTCAACAACACCTCTTACAAACCATTGTTGTCTTCTCATTCTGCCGATGTCGCCAATTGCATCATGCCGGAATCTTAAATATCCTTCAGCCTGTTCAGGAGTAAGATCCTGATATCCGGGATATAAATCAATATAAAGTCCGCCTGATCTGTCTGTATAACGCATTCTTTTTTCAACATTGACATTTACTCCGCCGAGCGCTTTTACCAGATCCTTTACTCCATTAAAATTAACAACCAGATAGTGATCTATATTTATACCAAATGTGCCTTCTATAGTTTTCTTTGTTAATTCAGGACCGCCATAAGAATGAGCTGCATTTATCTTGTCTATATCATGCCCTAATATAGGCACTTTGCTGTCTCTGGGGATTGATATGGCATTAACTGCTTTACCCATCCTGTCAAGACTTACAACGATTATTGTATCGCTTCTTGTCCCTGTAAAAGGGTCTGTATTTTTACCATTTGAATCTGTGCCGAGTATAAGAATATTCTGTTTTTGATTAAGTGGTCTTAAAGCAGGAGCAAACGGGGATTTTCTTATAAATTTGCTTACCGCCGGTAAACCTATATTATCAGCATTTACAGCCATATACATAATTCCGTATAACGCTAAACAGACTAAAAAAGCCAGAAAAGTCCATTTAAAGGCATAATTTGTATCCGCCGGTTTATTTTTTTTAATCTGTTTCCCTGTATAATTCTGATTTTCAGGGGTTTGAAAATTTTTTGTACTGTTCATCTTTCTCTTTTACCTGTTTTATACTGGCACCATATAGGCTAATTTATATAATAAATAATCATACATCAACAAAAATCATTTAAATAGCTGTAAAATTTATTTTTTTGGATTTATAATTTATTTAATAATACAAATAAAAGGAAAATATGCTTTTTGTTGCAGATATAGGTAATACTAACATTTCCACGGGTGTTTTTGACGAAAAAATACTCGTAAATTCCTGGAGTTTATCCACTGATAAAAATAAAACCGCAGATGAATACGGGATTTTTCTTAAAAACATTATAACCATATCAGGTCTGGAAAATAAACTGACTGCAGCGGTGATTTCAAGTGTAGTTATGCCGCTGACTGAAAAATTTATAATAGCTATAGAAAAGTATTTAAAGATACCTGTTATGCTGGTTTCTCATAAAACTAAAACCGGAATTATACTTGACGTAGAAAATCCTAAGGAAGTGGGTTGCGATAGAATTGCAAATGTCTGTGCGGCTTATAACCTGTATAAAACTCCGGCAGTTATTATAGACTTTGGCACAGCAACGAATTTTGATGTAATTTCAGATGACGGCAGATTTTTAGGAGGAATAATTTCTCCGGGAATTAAAATGTCCTCGGAATCATTCAGTCATTTTACAAACCTTCTGCCAAAACTAAAAATAGAAAATGTAGATTCTGTAATAGGCAAAAACACCATACAGAATATGCTGAGCGGTATAATTATTGGTCATGCCGCAATGATAGACGGTCTGATTGAAAGAATCAGCCTAGAGCTTGGAAAACCTGTTATAACTGTTGCAACAGGGGGATATTCTTCTATGATATCCACACATTTAAAAAAGCCTTTTGATTATATTGATACCAATCTTACATTAGAAGGGTTAAGGATTATATTTGAATTGAATCGGAATCCTTGTACTCTTCCATCAGTTTCCGGCACAAATTAATCAAACTTATTGAAAGCGCCCTGAAATTCTTTAAAATTATAAATTCGTTTCCATTATTTAAAACCATTTGTTTCAAAATAAAGAGATTTTTTTCAATTTCTTCAAAATAAACTATTAATTCTTTAACTTTGGTGCCTTCAGGCAGAGAAAGAAGATGTTTTGCAATATTTCCGCATATATAAAGTAAATTCTCAAAATCAAAATATTTTAATTTGTGCTTAATTCTGGCAACTTCGTCAAGAGATACATCATCTAATTGGAAATCTTTGAGCAGATCCTTATCTGTTTTGGTTAACACGTCTTTTAGACAGTCGTATCTGCTTTCAAACTGATCTATCAAGGTCATATGCATTTCTATGCATTGAAGATAATGGCTCGCTGAAACGGATAAACTGCTGAATTCTATGTCATCAATAAAATCAATATCGAATACATTGCTAATGTTTGTGCAATATGTTCCAAAAAAGTCTTTTATTTTTTTACTTAAAAAGAAAACTGTTTCATCCCAGCTTTTTTCTTTTTCGTACCTATAATATTTATCCAGAAAATATAAGGTTAAAAAGACGCTTATTGCCACTCCTGAAATGTTTGAAAGCAGATTCATTATAAAAATCATTTTGTCTTTGTCATCAAGAAACAAAAACGGGAAGACAAAGAAAACACCAATAATAAGTACTAAAATTATAAATAATATAATTATGCTATTGCCAAAGTACGTTTTTTTATTATCCATAAACTCGAACTTACCACCCTGACTCAAATAAATAACTTTATTGTAAAAACATAATAACAGACATGTTACACTTTAACAACCTTAAAATCTTTTAACCCGGCATTGGTGTCATATATAATTTCCAATTCCTCAAATGTTTTAAGGTTATCTTGAGCTCCAAAGCTTTCTACAACCGAAGCAGAATTTAAGGAAGCCATAATCAGGGATTTTTCAATATCAGCCTCATATCGGATAATACCGGCAACAAAAGTGCTTGCAAACGCATCTCCGGCTCCAAGCGTACTGACTACTTTTGAGGGAAAAGAAGGGGCATAATAAATTGTTTTTCCGTCAAAAGCATATGCTCCTCTTTTGCCTTCTGTAATAACCACAATCTGAGAATCATAACTTTTAAGCTTTAAGAGCATTTCTTTTAAGTTTTTGTCTTCGATAGTCGGATATTCAGGCGGATTATTTGGAATGTCTGTAATCAAAGCAGCTTCAGACCTGTTCAAGATAAGAATCTCAGCTTTTTCAAGAACTTTTTTTAAACTTTCAACCCCTCTTTTAATTTGGGCAGTTCCCGGATTAAACGCCATATTTATGCCATTTTCTTCAGCAAATTCAGCAAACTTATTGAGAATTTGATTGGATTCCCCGCTAAGAGAAGCGACATAAACCCATTTTGACTGTTTAACTTTTTCCCAGTTTATTTCTTCAAGCTTTATTTTACTGTTTGCGCCTCTGTGCATTAGTACTGTTCTATCGCCCTCGTAGCTTACAAGTATTATTGAAAAACCTGTTTTATGGTTTTTTGAGCGAATTACCATCGAATTGTCTATATTTTTTTCTTCAAATCTTTGTAAAATTTCTTTAGCGGTCAAATCACTGCCTATTTTTACTATAGTTCCCGTATTTAATCCAAGATTGGCAAAATTTGCAGCTGCGTTAGCTGCTCCGCCCCCGATATCGTAAGCCAGTTTATCCATTTCTATTTTTGCGCCGTAGTCAAAACATAAATAGCTTTGTTTGTCAGAAACAGTTTCAATATTAAATATTTTAGCTTCATCAGCTTGAACAAAGATGTCTTGGGTTGCCCCGCCTATTGTTATAATATCGTACATTTTTCTCACTCCTATTATCAGATATAGCATCTATTAAACCATGTAATGTATTTTATAAGAGCCTGTCTGGTTAAAATAAAAATTTAGCCCAAAAAGCTTGCAGATAAAGGCTCGCTTAAGGACTGCGGTTAAAGCTGAAACGGCTTGCCTGGCAAGGCTCACGAAGTAGGAGTTAAAAGCCTGAAAGGCGGCTATGCCGACTTGGAAGGCTGAACTCATTTCAGGCGGTGCAGGCTTTAACAAGACAGCTTCTAAAAAAATACATCTTTTGTAACTAATTGTAACAGTATATACTTTTTATGCATAT
>DYOT01000125.1 GCA_020720345.1 Candidatus Caenarcanum sp. | reverse complement strand
AAACCAAACTCATTTTAGTATAATAAACAATAATAATGTTGATGAAAAGAATAAAACTGTTATCTGAAAACCTTATAAACCAGATTGCAGCAGGAGAAGTCATTGAAAGACCCTCTGCTGTAGTAAAGGAGCTCGTGGAAAATTCAATAGATGCAGGGGCGACAAAAATTGAAGTTGAAGTTTCCAACGGGGCAAGAGACATTAGAGTAGCCGATAACGGCGGGGGAATTTATAAAGATGATGTGCCTCTTGCCTTTTCTCGCCACGCAACCAGTAAAATAGCTAATCAAAATGATTTATGCTCAATCAATACACTTGGATTTAGGGGAGAAGCCCTTGCCAGTGTAATTTCTGTTGCTAAAGTTAGCTGTATGACAAGAACTGCTGATTCTGAGTCAGGATTAAAAGTCGAATGTGAAAATTCTGAAATTAAAATATCGGAAACAGGTTGCGCTGTTGGTACAACTATGGAAGTCAGCGATTTGTTTTATAATATTCCGGCAAGGCTGAAATTCATGAAGCTGCCTCAAACAGAATTGGCAAACATTACAGAAGTTATTCAGAATATTGCAATTTCTCATCCTGAAGTTGCTTTTAATCTTTTGCATAAGAAACATTCTCTGCTAAAAACTTCGGGAAGTTCTGATTTGGCAGTGGTAATTAGTGAAATTTATTCAAAAGAAATTATAAAAGAGTTAGCGGAAATTAATTTTGAAGATAAGCAGTTTAATTTAAATATTAAAGGTTTTGTCAGTAATCCTGACTATACACGGTCAAATAAAAAAGCGGTTCATGTTTTTGTAAATTCAAGAACTGTAAAATGTCCTATTATTTCTAAAGCTATAGATACTGCTTATAAAGATCTTATACCTGCCGGAAAGTTTCCTTTTGCGGCACTCGACATAACTTTGCCTGCCTGCGACATTGATATAAATGTGCACCCTTCCAAGAAAGAAATAAAATACACTAAACCGAATTTAATATTTAATTTTGTTTATTCAGCAGTAAAAAACGCCCTTGAGGGTACCCGTCTTAGTTTGATTTGTCCTTCTGAAAGAGGACATAGTCCGACCGAAGAATCTGTCTCGCTTGGAAATTTAGACTTGTGGCTACGTTTAACAGATCCTTCGTCTCCGCCTCAGGATGACAGGAAAATCGTATCTTTCTCAAAATTTGCGGATATGAAAGATGATGAAATTATAGAATTTTCTATACCTGCAAAAAAATCCGAGCCTGATTTTTTACAAAATAAAATTGAATTTAATCACGAATTTACTGAAAAATTACAGTTTGAAAAAGCAAAAATCATCGGTCAATTCGATAATACTTATATTTTGATTGAAACTAATGAAGGTTTACAGATAATAGACCAGCATATTGCCCACGAAAGATATATATACGAAAAGCTTAAGGCTAATAAATCTTATAATTCACAGCTGCTGTTAACTTCTCAGGTAGTGGAAGTTGATTTTGAACAGGCATCGTTGCTTGAGCAAAATCTTGAAATTCTGACAGGGTATGGATTTGAGTTGGAATTTTCTTCGCAGGAAAATTTAAATTCTGGAGTAAAATTTAAAAAAATTCCGCAAATTTTGGCGGAAAAAAATCCTGAAAATATAATTTTAGAGCTGATTGAAGCTGTAAAGTCGAATCCTGAAAATATGGAGAACGAAATTTTGGAAAGTATTGCCTGTCAGGCTTCGGTTAAAGCAGGAGAAAAACTTTCTTTATGGCAGATGGAAGAGCTTATAAGCAACTGGCAGGAAACAAAATTCAATAAAACCTGTCCTCATGGCAGAAAAATCAGCCATATAATACCTACAAAGGAAATTGCAAAATTTTTCGGACGAATAGCATAAAATAATCTTAAGGAGAGCAAAATGGAATATACGTTAAGCTTTATAGCTGGCTTATTGTCTGGAATCATACTTGTGCTCCTTTTGGGCATAAAGAAATTTGTTTCATTGAATAAACAAATAGCCGCTCTCAGCGCAGAAAAGCAAACACTTGAAAATGCCCTGATTAAAGAAATGTCTTCTCTTCAAACAAATATAAAACTGCTGGCGGAAAATAATCAGCAGATATGCAAAGAAGCAAATAACCTTAGTGATGCGCTAAAAGGACAATCAAAAGTTCAGGGAAACTGGGGAGAAGTTATTTTAAACAGGCTGCTTGAAATTTCAGGACTTATAGAAGGCTGTCATTATTTCCCTCAGGAAACTTTTAAAGATAATGACAATAAGATGCTAAGACCTGATGTAATAATAAAACTTCCTGAAAACAGGCATGTGATAATAGATTCAAAAGTTTCGCTTATATCTTACGAACGGTTTTATAATTGCGGGGAAAATAATCAGATTCATCTGAAAGAGTTTATAAATTCTACAAAAGAGCATATAAAGTCGCTAAAAAGTAAGTTTTATCAAGAAATAAAAGATATAAACACACCGGATTTTGTTCTTATGTTTATACCTATTGAAGGGGCATTTAATTTGATTTTTGGGCAGGATACAGAAATTATTGACTTTGCATGGCGCAATAAAATTCTGCTTGTTAGCCCTTCTACGCTTCTTGTAACACTAAAACTTATTGAACTTTTCTGGAAGCAGGAAAAACAGACAGAAAACGTAATTGAAATAGCTGAAGAAAGCGGAAAACTTTATGACAAATTTGTCGGGCTTATGGGCGATCTTGAAAATATAAGGCTTTATTTTGACAAAACCGCGGAGTGTTTTGAAACGGCACGCAAAAAACTTGACGGGCGGGGAAATCTCATCGGGCAGGTAGAAAAATTAAAGGAATTAGGGGCAAAGACTTCAAAGTCCATTCCTGAAAAACATCTCTTTTAAATTTATTTCACGTTTTTATAGATTTCTTTTATAGTATTTTTGTCCCTGTCAGAAAGCTTATTAACTGAAAAATTCGTATACATTATATCATCAGGGTTAGGGCTGTGTCCGTAAATTCCTATAGCATGCCCCATCTGGTGCATTGCAATTTGCTTTATCTTTTCTGTAGCTTGCTCTTTTGTCATTCCAGCTGTGCAGTCTGTATTTATTTTCGCGCTTAATGTCCTGTCATCAATACTTAAACTCTTGTACTGAAGAATTGGGGAGGCTACAGAACCGCCTACAGAACCCAACATTCCGATTACAGGAACTCCGACTAAGCTCCCCAGCACCATTGCTGCAATAGAGCCGATTTGTACGATAGTATTTGCCTTTCCGTATTGTATTTGCTGTTTTTTTGCGGCTATATCTTCATTTTTTAATTCCGGCTGCCATGCAAAATCCTCAAAATATTCAACCCAGACGATTTTTATGTTAGCTTTCATAGGATCGCCGGTAATTTCAAATTTAATTTTGCCATCAGAAGCAGTTTCCCATTCTTTCATTGCATCTTTTACAGCATCGTTATAGTATCTGTGATAATTTTTAACATTTGCATCGTCTATAAAAATTTTTACAGGCATTACTCCGAAAATTTTTGCAGTTCCGCCGCTCTGTTCAATAATGTCCTGAATATAATTATTTTCCTGATACGAATTATTATCAGTCTGTTTAGCAAGAAGCTCCGGTAAAACAGCCCTTTTTAGCCTGTCTGTCCTGCTTGTTAAGCTTTCGTTGCTGTAATTTTGATTAAATACATCTTTTTCAAGCTTTTTAACTCTATCCATAATGGGCAAGTTGTCATGATTTTTCCCGTAAATTTTCATTTCCATAAGCTTTAGGAGTTCAGGCATTGAAGCAGGGGCGGAAGTGCTTATCGGCTCAAATTTGCGAGATCTAACCTGGTTTTTGGGGTTTGTTAGTCCGGCGAGCGCTTCATTAGCTTTTTGGGATTGCTCGGGGAGAACGCTGTATTTAAGTGAATTTTGGAAATCTTCCCTTGCCTTAGTAATATCTCCATTGTAAAAATTATCCGAACCTTTTGAGTAATAAACATCGGAAAGGAGTTCTTTTGCGTTTTTTTCCCCACTTCTTATTGATAAAACTTTTTCGCAGTATTTTATGGAGTCATCATATTTTTTTTCATTTGCCAGATCAAAAGAATAATTTAAGTACGATGTAATTGCGTTATCCATAAAAATTTTATTTTTTTCAGCAGCATAAGCCTTTTCATAATATTGTGCGGATTTGAGGAAATCCTTTTTGTCATAAGATTCATGGGCAATTTTTGCATAATATGCCGTCGGATTGGCTGCATATACAGGTAATGTCTCAAAAACAATTAATAATAATAAAAATAAGGCTGTTATTTTGGACTTTTTCATATAAAAACCATAATTGATTTATAACAAAGTACACTTTTAAATTATGTAGATTAAAATGAGTTTGGTTTTCGGAAAACCGGCAAATGTGTTTTAAAAGCTTCCAAAG
>DYOT01000124.1 GCA_020720345.1 Candidatus Caenarcanum sp. | reverse complement strand
AATTTTCTCATAATTTTATAACAATTTTTATTATATTTTATCATTTTTGTCTGAAAAACTTTTTTTAGGTGCTGATACAAAAAGTCTTTCCAGTTTTCTTAAAAACTTGAATAGCCTGTTTTCTTTTTGTTTCATTATAGGGTCAACAAGAATTGTAATAAGTCCAAGTCTTTGTCCGACAAGAATATCAGTAAGAGGTCTATCTCCGATAATAACGACCTGCGAAGGGATTAAATCCAAGTCTTTTAGTGCTTTAACAGCAGCTTTCCTGCGTGGTTTTGCCGCCTTTTCAATAGCTATACAGCCGACTTTTTCCCCTGCTTCCTTAACATACACTGAACAGGGATTATTGCTTAAAATTGCTATTTTAAAATCCAGTTTAGCGATTTCAAGCCATTCTGCTATGTCTTCAGGTAAAATACCTGTTTTTGGAGGCATAATTGTATTATCAAGGTCAAATATTAACCCTTTAATGTTATCATCCATGAGGTCATGAAGATTAATATCGGTTACACGTTCAACAATGTATGTGGGTTTTAGTCTGAATGGCATTTGAATCTTTTATTTCCGTTTTCTGTCTTATAATTCCCCATTTCCAATCATCAGGGCTGTTTTGGTTTAAATTATTACATATTTTTAGTTTAATACAAACTTCATTATTTGTGTTGGCTATTTGTATTATCTTTCCAAATTCGTCTATTATTTCCACAATTTCGGCAGAAATTTCAGAAATAGGAGTTAATAAATCAACATTTTCTCCACATTTTAACTGGTTTTTTGTTTTAATTTTAAGAGTAATTACGTTATCATCATTGAGAGAAGGTTCTTTAGACATGTCATTGTAATCTTCTTCAAGAACAATAGCTTGAAAAACTGATTTTATGCTGCTTTTTCTTGCCTGATAATCATAATGAGTGCTGTCAGGCTTATCAACCAAAAAGCCTGTAGTAAATCCCCTATTTCCTGCCTGAGATAATTCATTAAAAAGTTCGTCAATATCAACAGAATTCCCTTCGTAACAGGCGTTAATAGCCTTTTTATATGTTTTAGCCACCAATGCGGCATAATACATGCTTTTTGTCCTGCCTTCAATTTTGAAAGAACAAACCCCTGCATTGATTAAATCAGGAATATATTTAATAAGCGCAATATCTTTGGGGTTTAAAATATAAGTTCCATGCGAATCTTCTGAAATTTCATGTTCTTGCCCGGGTCTATTACTCTCAACAAGACTGTAACTCCATCGGCATGGCTGTGTGCAATTGCCCTGATTGGACTTTCTTTCATTGTTGGTCATATAGTCGCTTAATAAGCATCTTCCCGAATAAGCCACGCATATAGAACCATGAACGAGAACTTCCAGTTCTATATCAGGAACTTTTTTTGAAATTTGTTCTATTTCTTTTATGGACAATTCACGTGCCAAAATTATCCTTTTAGCGCCTAAATCCTGCCAGAATTTGACTGCTTCATAGTTTAATACATTTGCCTGAGTGCTGATATGCATTGGGACATCAGGCAAATACTTTTTAATGGAAGGATAAAAGCCGGGATCTGCAAAAATTATCCCATCAGGCTTTGCATCTGCCAACAATTCCATAAGAGGAGGAAGTTTTTCCATTATCTCATTATTGGCGAAAACATTTAGAGTAACATAAGCTCTAGCTCCCATTGAATGAGCAATTTCTATGGAATTTTTTATGTTTTCATTTGTTATTATGCTTCCAGACTTTGGGCTTCTCAGGCTGAAATCAGCTGTTCCAAGGTATACCGCATCTGCTCCGTAAGCAATTGCATACTGCATTTTTTCGGTATTTCCCGCCGGTAATAATAATTCTGCTCGCTGCATTATCTTTTTTCTTTTTTCATTAACAATAAAACAGTTTATCAAAAATAAAGCAACAAGACTATTCAGCCGAAAAAAAAGATAGTGGCACATCAAATGCTGATAACTATGAGCAAAGTCAAATAATATCAAGGCTTTAAACGATTACTTAAAAAAGGTGATGACCATCACCGAAAAAAATAGATAATTCCTGTTGTTATTGTTATACTTGTACTTGGAATAAAGATAATTAAAAAAAATGAAATTAGGCAGCTATTCAAAATTAATAAAAAAAGCTCTTCTGGTAGTAATGTCAGAAAAGTTTATTATAATGGCAATAATGTTTTTAAACCTGTTTGTGCTTACCGGATTGCTGGCAAGCCGGTATTATTTGTTTGAAAACATTATTGAAAACGGCATGAGCAAAACTGATGTGATAGCATCAAAAAACATTGAAATTTATGATCCTGACAAAACAGAAATAGAACAAAATAAAGAGATTAAAAAAATAAAACCTGTTCTAAAACCAATACAGGAAGGGATAGACGAATATATAAGAAAAAATCTTGGGGAACTGCTTAATTCCATAAAGGAAATTCGTGATAAAAATGCCAAAGACGCAGTTAAAAGAGCAGAAATCAAACAACTGCTTGAAATTACTGAAAACAATTATTTTATAAACAATTCCGTTGATTATATTTATAAATCATCTGAAGGGGGATATTCAAGGTTAGCATCAGAATCGCTTAACACTTTAAATAATATTCTTGATGAAGGACTCTCGGATTCTGATATGACAGACAACCGAAGCAGTATTTTAGAGAAATGCATCAAAAGTTATCTTCCTAAGTCACAAAAAAGATCGATAAGCCTTATTATTAACAAAATTCTTGAGCCTAATATGACTGAAGACAAGCTTGCTACCGAACTTGAAAGACAAAAGGTAATGAATACGGTTAAACCGGTAAATGCAACTTTCAAAAAAGGAGATCTTATTGTTTCGGTGGGCGATAAAATTACTCGTGTTCAAAAAGCCGCACTGAGAAAAATGGGGTATAATGTTTCTCAGATTGATTTTTCTAAATTACTAGGCATATTTTCACTTGTAGGCTTGTGTATTTTTACTCTTGCATATTATCTTTATAACTTTGATTCAAAATTCTTAAAACCTTCCTATCTTGGTCTTATTTCATTATTAGCTCTGGTTGTTACATTATTTGCAGTATTGTTGCCTGTAAACACACCTGTTTACATAATTCCACTCCCTGCAATTGCAATGCTGTTAACTATATTCACAAATTCAAGAATCTCAATGCTTGTAACTATCCTGAATATAATAATGCTTGGTGTTTCCCTCCAATATGAGGCAACTGACATTTTTGTATTCCTGCTTGGCGGCATGATGGCAATATTCACATCAAACAGCGTAAACTACTACAGAAGGATGGATATAGTAAGAGCCGGTTTTGATGTAGGTCTTATACAAACCTTTGTAGTCCTTTCAATCTTCCTTCTGCAAAATGGTACTGAAAATATTAACATTCCCGAACTGCTCAAAAGTATTTTACTTGGTTTTGCAAATGGTCTTGGAAGCGGAATCATTGCCCTTGGCTCTTTACCTCTTATCGAGAGTTCATTTAAAATAGTTACGCCTTATGGTTTGGCGGAACTTGCCGATCATAATCAGGTACTGCTTAGAAGATTACAGTTTGAAGCTCCGGGCACATATCATCACAGCCTTATGGTCAGCAATTTATGCGAAGCTGCTGCGGAAGCCATAGGCGCAAATCCTGTACTTGCAAGAGTTGGCGCTTTTTACCATGATGTCGGAAAATTAAAAAGACCTTTATTTTTTATAGAAAACCAGTCATATTTTGGGATAGAAAACCCGCATGAAAAGTTAAATCCAAGATTAAGCAAGATGGTAATAACCGCTCACCCTAAAGACGGACTTGAACTTGCCAAAGAATACGGACTTCCTCAGGTTATTCTGCAATTTATAATACAGCACCACGGAGATGGAATTGCCGCTTATTTTTACAAGCAGGCAATAGAACAGGAAGGGGCAGAAAACATTTCTGAAGAGCAATTCAGATACAATAATCCAAAACCTTCAACCAAAGAAGCAGCAATTTTGATGCTTGCAGATGCTGTTGAATCTGCTGTAAGAGCTATGAAAAATGCAGCTCAGGAAGTTATAGAAGAAATAGTTGACAATATAATAAACGAAAGACTTTTCGACGGTCAACTTTCAGAGAGTCCACTTACACAGAAGGACTTAAAAGTTGTATCAAGTGTATTTAAGCGTGTTTTAAGAGGAATGCAGCACCACAGAGTTCAATATCATCAGAATGTAATTGAAGAACTTAATCAAAAAACCGGAAATAACAATCTGAAAATTATTCAGCAGCAGCTTGAAGCAGAGAATTTACCCGAAATACCCCCGAAAAATGAATGAATTTGAAATTTCGATAACTGATAATCAGGATAAATTTAGCATCGATACAGACAAAATCTCTAAAATTGCCTGTAAAATGCTTGATTTTTTAATTTCTCAGCGTGAATTGTCATTG
>DYOT01000123.1 GCA_020720345.1 Candidatus Caenarcanum sp. | reverse complement strand
AATAAAAACAAAAACCATAGTAAATATTTATGACAAAACTAATATCAAAATAGGAGATATTTTAGAGATTAAAGGCTATATAAAAGCACCTTATGAAGCAACAAATCCATCGCAGTTTGACTATAAAAAATATTTGAAAAATCAGGGAATTTTTACACTTACATCGGTTAAATCTAATAATTTCAAGATTATAGAGCATCCAAAATCAGGGAAATGGTTTGTAATTCAGAAATTAAACGGCTTAAAAAATATAATTGTAGAAAAAAACAGAAAATACATTAAATCTCCGCACCTTGAAGTTCTTGAAGGAATGGTTTTGGGCAATTATGCGGTGCCTGTTCCTGAAAACATTAAGCAGGATTTTATAAAATCAGGACTGCTCCATCTTCTTGCAGCTTCAGGAATGAATGTAGGATTTATTTTCGGATTCTGGTTTTTCTTTGCTTCAATTCTAAAAATTCCATACAGGTCAAAAATAATTACAGGCATGGTTCTGGTGGCTTTTTATTCTCTTTTAACAGGGCTTCCTCCTTCTGTAATGCGTGCCGCAGTAATGGCAGAGTTCCTGCTGCTCGGCAAATTGCTTGACAGAAAAGCCGACAGCTTAATCCTTCTTATTGCTGTATGCGCTTTAATGCTTTTGATTGACCCGTTTTTATTAACCAATGTAAGCTTTCAGCTTTCATACATAACAACTTTCGGACTCTTGTTATGCATTCCGCCTCTTATGGAAAAAATAAAAAATGTGCCGGAATTTTTATCAGGAGCGTTATTAATTCCCATAATTGCCCAACTTTGGGCATCACCGGTGCAAATGTTTCATTTCAACAATTTTGCCATTTACTCAGTTCCCGCAAATATTGTTGTCCTTCCATTCACAGGAATTATAACCTATATCGGATTTATAGGAAATATGTTCGGGCTTTTGCCCTTAATCGGAGATAAAATATGCTGGTTAACAGCTGTAATTTCAAAACCATTTATAGATATAACTCTTTTTGTATCTAATTACGTATCAAACCTGCCCGGCGCTCTTTATTATTTTGCAAAGCCAAATATTGCTGAAATTGCAATATTTTATAGCCTTGTAATTGCTGTTTTATATGCAATAGTCAAGAATTTTTCCTCTGCTTGTTTGCCGGCAATAAACGGCGTTTCGGACGGGCAAAGCCCGCCCTTCAGCCTCTGCCGCCAATCCGCAAAAAAGTTAAATATAGCAGCTTTAGCCCTGTTATTAAGTTTGCTAATATTTGTTTTCAAAGACAATTTTAATAAAAATCTGGAATTTGTGTTTTTTGACGTAGGGCAGGGAGACGGAATTTATGTGCATACTCCAAATAACAAGAATTTTCTTGTTGATACAGGTGCTACAGGGAAATATCTCCCTGCAAAAACAGCTATCGTTCCATATTTAAGAGCCAGAGGCATTAATACACTTGATGCTGTTGTTTTAACACATCAGGATAGCGATCATACAGGCGGCGCACTGCAAATACTTAAAAATATAAAAGTAAATAATGTCTTTCACAATGGACTAAGCGATGATACCAAATTTAACCATAAATTAAAAAATTACATTATAAAAAATAACGTCAAAAACACTATTGTAAACACAGGACAGGTTATTAATTTTGACAATAATATGACGATAAGGGTTGTTAGATCACAAAATACAGATAAAAACACGGACAATGAAGACGGCATTATGTTATATATCACTTATAATAAATTTTCAGCTCTATTAATGGCGGATTGCGAAGCTGAATCAATCTATGAAATTAAAAAATACGTTAATAAACCGGTAAATCTTCTAAAAATAGGGCATCATGGGAGCTATAATTCGGTAAATTACCATTTTCTTGATTATTTAAAGCCTGAATTAGCCATAATTTCGGTAGGGAAAAGAGGCTATAAATATGGGCATCCAAATAAACAGGTTTTGAATGATTTAAAGGATTTTAACGTTAAAACCCTCAGAACCGACAAAGATTATGCAATAACCGTAAACTCTGACGGAAATAATTATTCTTTTAAAACGTTTAAAAATCAAAAAAACCGCTAATATTAGCGGTTTTTTTGATTATAATCATATTTTTTTATTCTTCAGTCTCAGCATTTTCTGAAACTTTAGCTTTTCTGCCTCTTCTGGAAAGCTTAATCCTGTTTTCTTCCTGAATTTCAGTTGAAATATTAAGCTCCTGTGCAGCTTGTCCCACATGCTCCATATATTTTGCAGGAGAAATTTTCTGCTGCTGAAGCAGGTGAACAATAATTTTAATACCCGCGAGGTTGATTCCAAGTTCTCTGGTTAAATACTGAATAAATTTTCCTCTTTCAATATCGCTGAAAGAGTAGAGTCTTCTGTTTTTTGGAGTTCTTGAAGGTGTCAAAATACACTCATCATCATAAATTCTTAAAGTTCTCTGGTGAACTCTTAAAATATCTGCCACAACACTAATAGGAAACATCGGTTTTTCAGGACTAAGACCTTTTGAGTCCTGAGTTTGAAGTAAATTAATTGTCATTGCTTGTTTTCTCATCTCTTACTGTCCTACTAACTTTTTCTACTACTTATTCTTCTGCTAGCTGTTTGTAATTTCAATAACTTTTTATTTTTTGCTTCTACTTTTAACTTAACACTTTTTGTTATTTCTTTTCCAAGTTTATGACTTTAATTGTTAAGAAAAATTACATTTTTTAGGTTCAAAAACTAAATTAAATTATTGAAATATAGTTATATCTTTTATTATTAATAACATATATTATGAGGATTCCTTAATTCGTTCATTAAAAATTAATAAATAGTATTACAAATAAATTATTAACATATAATAGTTACCTTGTCGACAATTTTATAATTTAGAAGCCGTCTGGTTAAAAATTAAGTAATCAATAAAGACAACGATTTAAGGCTTCGTGCGAAGCGGGTGTCGGTTAAAACTGAAAAGACGGCTTTGCTAGCTTTGGAGGTTTTAACCAGACACATTCTTAAAAACGAAAAAACTGAATTGAATTCAGACAAATTATAGTATACTTTAAACAAATTAAATAAATAATAAAATATTAAAATATATAAACTTTTTATAATGTTTATAATAATTGGATAATAACATGAAACAGCAAAATTCGTCAAAGGGCAAAGCAGGGGAAGCTATTGCTGTAAATTACCTTCAAAAGCTGGGATTTAAAATTCTGGAAAAAAACTGGCGATATTCACGGCTTGGTGAAATTGACATTATTGCGGAAGATAATAATGCTCTTGTTTTTATAGAAGTAAAATCAAGAACTTCCCATCAGTTTGGTCATCCTTTTGAATCCGTTGATGAAAAAAAATTGGGGAAAATAAAACGGCTTGCGGAAATTTATTTAACTCAAAAAACAAATACTAACTATGACAGCTGCAGGTTTGACCTGGTCGGAATATTGCTTAAAGAAAAACCTGAAATAACTTATTTAAAAAACATTTATTAATCTGCGAAGCAGGAGTTAAAAATCCAAAAAGGAAACGGTTAGTTTTCTTTGCGGAATTTTTACTCATTCTAATCTGCGAAGTTACCCCGATACAAGCATACGGGATCTTTAAATAAAAAACGTGTCAGGAGACAACTACTGTTAGGTTCGTTATCTCCTGACTTTGATAAGTCTAACTCTTTTTAATTTTAATTAAATTCGACTTAAGTATAATTTTTTTAGCCTGCTTAATTGATTAAGAATTGTAAAAATATTAATACCATTGCTTAAGTAACTTTGCTTTCAAGCCGATAAAGATACTGTGGTCGGAAAATAAAACGTCCAAGGAGTAGAAATGGCTTTAGGCATTAATGGAGTTAATCCTAATATATTTGCAGCGCCGGCAGAAACAGTTTCCGGAACCGAACTTGCGAAAGTTGCGGGGGAAATATTTTCTGCGACAAAAGCTATTTCTCAGCCTGCCGTAGCCTTTAACACAAGGACTTTTAATGCGGGGCTTGATGTGAGTCTCTTCGGCACAAACGCAAGCCGTGACACAGGAGCGATTAAGCTCGCAGCAACAAATAATGCCGGCTTAGATATTTCCCTTTCAAATAACGCCCTTCTGGCAATTAATTCACTTAACGCAAAAGCCGCAAGCGATGTTGTAAATAACATTGCACAATTCAGAAACGGCTTAATTCACGTAAACGCTGAAAAACCTGATTTTATAAATCTAAACAACACATCTATACCTTCTAATAGACCTGAAGTCTTTGAATCTATGAATTTATCAAAAGACAGAAAAGGATCAAGTCCTTTTTATGTACCTCAACGCACAAATAACAAGGTTGAAAAAAAAGAAGGGCTTAATCTAATAGCTTAGAAGCCGTCTGGTTAAAAATTAAATAATCAATAAAGACAATAATTAAGGCTTCGTGCGAAGCGGGTGTC
>DYOT01000122.1 GCA_020720345.1 Candidatus Caenarcanum sp. | reverse complement strand
AAGCATCGATACAGAATTTGTCATATATTCGGCTCATAGAAATCTTGAAGAGCTTCTGCAATATCTGAATGAAATTGAAAAAGCCGGCAAGACAAAGATTATAATAGCTGTTGCCGGTTTGGCAGCGGCGTTGCCCGGAGTTGTTGCAGCAAAGGTAAAACTTCCCGTGATCGGCGTTCCAAGAGATACAGGACCGCTGAACGGAATTGATGCGCTTCTTTCAATTGCCCAGATGCCAAAAGGGGTTCCTGTTGCGACTATGGCTATAGGTTCTCATGGCATGCTGAATTCAGTAAATTTTGCTTATAGAATTTTAAATCAAATTAAATAAGAAGCCGTTTGGTTAAAAATTAAATAACCAATAAAGGCAACGATTTAAGGCTTCGTGCGAAGCGGGAGTGCTGTTTTAGAGAAAATCCGGCTCCGCCGGTTTTATCGAAAACTAACTCATTCTGGTATAATATATTAAAAAAAATTTACATTTAATTTTTTCAAGCAGGGCAATACATCCCCGCTATTTCTGTTTTTAATAAATTGATTTCTGAAAAAATAACATTAACTTTTTAAATAAATGACCGACATATTAATATACCGATTCAAAAAAGTAATCGTTAAATAAAATAATTTTTGTAAAATCGGTATGCGAAGCGAAGGACTCCACTTTTTCTGACTAAATGTCAGGAAAAGAAGGAGGTGCTGTTTTAGAGAAAATCTGGCTTTGCCCGCAAAGCAGGTGATGCAAAAGCTGAAAAGGGGCTTTGCCGCTTTGGAAGCTTTTAAAACACATTTGCCAGTTTTCTTGAAAACTAACTCATTCTGGTATAAATCAGAAAACAAATTTGTGTTGGGCATAAATACAGAATTTATAGGAGGCTGCACAATTTTTGGTTTGATAAACTTTTTATAGCCGTTTAAATTGTGTGAGCCTCATGGAGTTGCAGGACATTGAAAACTTATTTTAAAATTTTAATAATATTTGCCTTAACTGCTTTTTTAGTGGGGCAGGGCAGTTTTGTGCTTGCAAAATATGATGTGGTAGGACCAGCTTATGGTAAAATTTCTTCTCCTTTTGGTATGAGAGCCGATCCTTTTACAGGGAAACAAGCTTTTCACAGTGGAATTGACATTGCTGCCGATTACGGAACGCCTGTTTATGCAATTCAGGACGGGCGGGTTTCTTATAGCGGAGAAAAGGGCGGCTACGGCAATTGTGTGATGCTTGACCATTATTATCCTGATGTTCCGCAGGTTCCAAGATTAACAACATTATATGGACATAATTCAACTCTTGTTGTGAAAGTTGGCGATTCTGTAAAACGGGGTCAAATTATATCTTATGTGGGTTCAACCGGACGCTCAAAGGGTCCTCATCTGCATTTTGAAGTTAGATACAATAATATGTACGTTAACCCTATGGATTATCTGTATAAATTGCCTTCTTATCTTGAATATGTAGCGTTTGTCAGGTCTAAAAACAGGTATACTTCATATAATTCTACCGGCAAAAATTCTCAGTATTAATTTTAAATACTAAGAATAATCATTTAGCAGTACAAATTTGTGTGCTGCTTATTTTGCATATAATATTGAAATATTGTTTTTTAAATAAAAAATAGGAAAACCTTTGAATACAAAATTAAAATTACATGAAGATGAAATAAATAAAAAACTTCTGGAATTATGTGCTGAAGACACTGAACTTTTTCTTGTGGGCGGGTACATAAGAGATATTTTGCTTGAAAAGGAATGTTTCGACTGGGACTATTCGATAAAAGGAGAACAGGCTATAAATTTTGCCCGCAGGGTTGCGGACAGATTTGAAGGCTATTTTGTCCTTCTTGATACAGAGCATGACATTGCAAGGGTTGTAATGCCTGATAAGAAAAATACCCTTGATTTTGCGGGATGTGTCGGACAGAATATATATACAGACTTGAAAAACAGGGATTATACAATTAATGCAATGGCGTGCAAAATTGAAAGTAAAGAGTGCGAATTAATTGACCCTCTTAATGGGCTTGAAGACTTAAAAAATGGAACTATTCGCTTAATTGCAGAAAAAAATCTTGTTGATGACCCGTTAAGAGTCTTAAGGGCTTACAGGTTTGCCGCCCAGTTTGGTTTTTCAATTGAAGATGAAACTCTTAAACTCATTGAAAAGCATAAATCACTTATAGTTGATGTTTCTGTTGAAAGAATAACGCAGGAATTAATTAAACTGCTGGAAGGGGATTATGCAGGGAAAAATCTGTGCTTAATGAAAAATAGCGGGCTTCTTGAGATAATAATTCCTGAATTAACTCCTTTAGCTGAAGTCCCTCCGAATTTACACCATCATTTATGGCTTATTGACCATTCCATTGAATCTGTTAAACAACTTGAAAATGAGCTGAAAAAATTTCCAGACTGGGCAAAAGAGCGCTTTTATTCGGAATTTTCTTCCGGTATAAAAATAATTTCGCTGTTAAAGCTGGCAACTTTGCTTCATGACCTGGGCAAGCCTTCTACTTGGAATATTGATGAAGAAGGTCGGCACCGGTTTATAAAACACGAAGATGTAGGTTCAGAAATGGTTGTCGAATTGCTAAAAAGACTTAAATTCAGCAAAAATGCCATTAAATATATTTCCAGGCTAATAAAATATCATATGTATCCTTCGCAGCTTTTACATGAAGGAGTTGAAAACCTTGGAGAAAAAGCCATAATGAGAATGTTCAGGCGAATTGGCGAGGAAATGCCTGATTTAATTCTTCTGGGCATGGCAGATAGGTTTAGCACAAGAGGGGCGGAAATTACAGAAGAAAATATCGCTAAAAATATTGAAGGGCTGTATTTTTTGCTTGAAAAATACAAAGAATCGCAGGAAGAAGTAGTCAAAAAAATTCCAAAACTTGTTGACGGAAATGAAGTTATGGAGCTTCTTGGCGTTCCGGCTTCTCCGATTGTCGGAAAAATTTTAAAGGAGCTTCACGAAGCGCAGATTTCAGGCGATGTAAACACACGGGAAGAAGCGCTGGAGTTTGTAAAGTTTTTTAAATTTTAATTTTTAATGACAGAACTTTTTTTATTTACGAGTTTTATAAATATTAATGAAGCTTAAATAAGATAATTAAAATGAATATTCAGGCAAAATCTTCTCAAAATAATAATCACAAGATTATACAGGCTAAAACTCAACAAAACCGTAAATACAATTATCCGACAGATGAAATATCATTCAGAGGGATACATTGCAGTGAGGCGAAAGCTCTTTTTGTTTTTGATTTAGACGGCTCATTTGCCTATGGAACAAATAAAGATATAAAAAAGGTATTAGAGCTGCAAAAAAAAGTAAATGCTGTATTGACCTATGCAACAGGCAGAACTTTTAAAGAATTTCTAAAATTTCAGGAAAAATTATTAAACAAAGAAGGCATAATTTTGCCGACTCCAGAGTATTTAATAACTAACAATGGTCAGTTTGTGCATGAAAATATTGACGGAAAACTTGTTGAAGATTTAAAATGGCAAAGTCATTTAAGGGAAAAAACAGGGTTTGACAGGGATAAAGTGTATAATGCAATCCTTAAAATAGCTCATAGGAAAGAATATAAACACACAGAGTCAGAAATACAAAAAATTCGGAAATTCGGTGATTTTGAGGAGAGAAAGAAGGAAGACCCTGAATTTTGGGATTCAAAAATCAGCCATTACGAATGGAGTCCATCAAAACATATGATTGAATATTTTGTGGCTTCAGATGTCGATATAGAAAAGTTGCAGAAAACAATTTCAGAAGAGCTTCTTAGAAAAGGTATTAAAACAAAGTTTATTTTAAACAGATATCCTAAAAACATTATGGATGCCTGTCCTGAAAAATTAATTCGCCAATCCAGACCGTTAAGAGAGGATTGCGAGGGGAATATGACAGCTATGTTTTTATGTCCCGCAGATAAAGCCGATGGCATTGAATACGTGAGAAAAAAGCTGAATATTCAAAGCAAAGAAGTTGTTATGGCAGGAAATGAAAGCAATGACATCAGCATGACTGAATTAACCCAAAAGGGCTCATTTTTTATTTGCGTCGGCAACGCCGCTGATGCATTAAGAAATTTTATACACGAACTTAAGAAAACTGCCGGCAATAAATTTCCTCACAATTGCTTAATTACCACAAAAGAAGGGACAGGCGGCATAGTTGAGGGAATAAACAAAATCATGTCTCAAAATATCCAGTAAAACCGCTTTTGGTTATATAATTATGTTTATAATAAAAATTAAGGGCAAAAGTGAAAGAACTTTTTTATTTTTATTCTATAATTAATCCAATAGATATAATACAGATATGATTGACGATTATTATAAATAAAAAGGAAAAAAGATGAAGGTTGGCTATAATCCTGCACAGCAGGTATATTTAAGACAAAAA
>DYOT01000121.1 GCA_020720345.1 Candidatus Caenarcanum sp. | reverse complement strand
ATCATTCTGCCATTGCTAGCTGCTAAACCCATAATAAATCTCCTTTGTTTGTGTTACCTTCACTTGTTTTCATCACCTTTACATGTATATAAAAACATTTAATATTGAAGAATTACATAAAAAGTATATACTGTTACATTTCTTCACAATATTGTGCTTCCTGAGTTCAATTTTCAATTGCAACACGTTATCAGAATAAACATATAGAATAGAGATGTCGGACTGTCATTGCGAGGCATAAACCGTCTATAAAATCATAAATATTTCAAACGAAGCAATCTTCCAAAGTTCTATACTGTCATCTGGAAGATTGCTTCGTAAGTCTATTAAATTGACTTTATGCACAGGCTAAAGCCTCGCAATGACAAAAGTAGGCTTATCTTAAATAATTTGAAACTTGCTCAAAAACCTGCCTGTTCATACACATTGAAATATTTTTAAAAGAGCAAAATCCATTTTCTCTGCTTATAACTCCAACGCTGGCAAGCTTGTTTTTCACAATTTCGTTTAATTCGGCAGGATTTATATAAAGAGCGCAATCCGACCGGCATTCAGTATTATTAAAAGGACAAAACTTGTTTTCTTCCTGCATTTTTATTTATTTTTCCTCTTTATTTACTTTTTCCCAGACACATGTCTATTACTTTTTTCTGCCAGCCGGTTGTTTTTTCTATGTACTGATCGGCGCCCCTGTTTATACATTTGTCTTTAAATTCGGATTTGGGAGAGGCCGACATTATTATAATTTTTGTATTTAACTTACAAAAAAGAGCCAGTTTTTTAATTTCATCTAGGAGTATAAATCCTTCTCTTTCTGTTGGAATAAATAAATCAAGAATTACATAGCCAAAGTCTTTTTTCTTGTATTGGTCTATGGCATCATAAAGTTCTCTTGAGGTGGTAACTTCAAAGCTAAGTTTTTTAAATAAAATTTCAAGCTGATAAATAATAATTCCAAGGTCATCAACTATGAGAATACTTCTTGGTCTTTGAACGGAGCTGTCTGCTTCGCCCCCTTTTAAAAATTCATTTTCGTCATCATCATCGTCGTCTTCCAGTTTAGCGACTTTATTAACGGAGCTTGACATGGTGCTTTGGGAGAGAAGAACCCGATCCATTTTTTCCCGTATTGTTTTTATTACGTCATTTAAATCATCCAGCTTAATGTCTTCCGGCGCCGGCATATTAGCCAGCCCAAAAAAGTTTTGTATAAATTTCTTGTCAACTTCTATTGAAAAATTTTCGTCAGCCATAATTTCCGCTTAATAACTAATAATATACATTAGTTATTTTAACCGTTTATTTTAATATATGCCACCATTTTTTCATAAGGGTGTTGTTTTTTCTTTCTTTAAGGGATAATTCCAGCACTTTTACAACATCTTCATCATTAAGATTAAAATGTATCTTAAGCTGACTCAAATAACTATTCAATGACTTAGAGGCAATTTGGGTTTTTTTAACAGGAAAATTATTGCTTAACCGTTTTTGAGTATTAGAATTAGCCATAAACCACATCCCGCAAATATTTAAATTAACCGTGTTTCTATTATATAGAATATATTTTTTTTAATTTTTTACATTCGATTAAAGTTTAATTTATTGTCTTTGTTCTCTTCCTGTCTATTCATTTATTTGTACAGTATAGCAATGGTTTTTTTTTAAAAAACTGTTTAACTTTTAATAAGGAGAGAAATAATGAGCTTTGAACTGCAAAAAAAACTTAAAAAAACTTTTAATAAAATAAATTTTATTGATAACGATATTAGCCTGCAAAACAAAAATCGCTCAGTTATCTGGGATAAAACTTGCCCCATCTGCAAAAATCCTGTTATAGACAATAATAGTCTTTGTTTATGCGGTTATTCCTTATCAGGAGAAAAAACAGTTAAATTATGGGGGATAGTTGTTTTTACATGGCTTTTTATAATTGCTTTTGTTTTTCTTATTTTCAATAGTTTTTCGCAGTTAAATTCAATTATTTATGAAAAAATTGAAAGCTCGGATTCAAATTTTTATTCGCTTTCGCCTGTAAATATTCAAATTATTTCAAGCTTAAAAAATTCCAGACACAGGGATTATATTCAGTCAATTTATGTTAATTCGAGGGCAAAAAATAAACTTATGGTTTTAATAAAACCTGTTTACTGGGATATGCTTTCATTAAAAGAAAAAACTGAATTAAAACAGGTTATTATAGAAAAATGGAAAAAAATTTATAAAAATATGGATTTTGATTCTAAATTAAAGCCGGAAGTCCATTTTGCCAATTTTGAATAAAAAGTTTTCTGCGTTAAAATAGAACCTGTGTGAAGCAGGAGAAATAAGTTGCATAAACAAGAACGCATAATGTCGGGGATGAGACCGACAGGTAAACTTCATCTGGGTCATTATATGGGGGTGTTGAAAAACTGGCTCTCGTTTCAGGATGATTATGAATGCTTTTTTGCCATCGCTGACTGGCATGCCTTAACTACCAAGTTCGATGATACTGCCGGCATGAAGCAAAACATTATTGATGTTGCGCTTGACTGGCTGGCATGCGGCATTAATCCTGAAAAATCAGTAATTTATCTCCAGTCGTTTATTCCTGAAACTGCCGAGCTGCACTTATTATTAAGCATGATAACCCCTCAAAACTGGGTTGAAAGAGACACAACACTAAAAGACATGGTCAAAATGCTCAGGGGAAATATTGAAGAAACCGAAGGGGCACAGGCTTATTCAGGTCTTGTAAGCTATGGGCTATTGGGGTATCCGGTTTTGCAAACCGCCGATATTATCCAGTTTAACGCTTCTCTTGTCCCCGTCGGGAAAGATCAGCTTGCTCATCTTGAAATTTCCAGAGACATCGTTAGAAGGTTTAATCATCTCTATAAAACAGCTTTAATAAAAGAACCCCAGCCAAAATTAACCGAAACACCTTTATTAAAAGGCATAGACGGTCAGAAAATGGGGAAATCATATAACAACGACATAAAAATTTCTGATTCCGAAGAAATTACCACAAAAAAAATAATGCAGGCAATCACTGACAGGTCAAGGATTAAAAAAACCGATCCCGGTCATCCCGAGCTTTGCGAGGTTGTTTGTCCTTATTATGAAATTTTTGCCGATGAAGAAACAGTCAAAAAACAAAGATATAACTGCGAAAACGCTGTATGGGGCTGCGCTGAGTGTAAAAGGGAGCTTGCTTCCATAATAAACAGCCAGTTCGGCGAAATAAGGCAAAAAAGGCTTGAGCTTGAAAAAACCCCTGATTATGTCAGGGAAATAATTAAATCTGGCAGCGAAAGAGCAAGAATTAAATCTGCCGAGTTTTTAAGAGAAATTAAAAACTCAATGAATCTTTATTAGAAGAAAAAATTTTTTCAACAACATGGCAATTTTTTCACTCCTTTTGTTTTTATATAAATAAGCACTTTTATTTTTTAAGGTATGAGGAAAAAAGAGGAGAGAGAGAAAATGGTTTATGGCATTATTGGCTCCGGGTTTGATAAAACCGCAATAGTTAACGGCTCTGACGGGCAATACGGACAATTTGATGATAGTACAAAGCTTAAAAACCACTCAATATTTGGGAAAAACGCCGCAAGTAATTTTAATGATTATACTATGCAGGAGCTTGGCAGAAGACCAATAGACCCTTACAATCCAGCTGCAATCGAATACGAAGCACAGTATTCACCGGTTGCCGATCCGACCAGTAAAGAATTCAAAATGGCTTTAATGGGGAATGCCCAAGAAGATTTAGCATCTTCCGGTCTTGCTTTAGATAAAAATGGAGCGGCTTCTCTGGCAGATTTGAACAAAATGGCTCAACAGGCTTACGGAGATAATTCCAGTTATAACGCTTATGATATAAATAAAGACGGCAAAATAAGTTCTGACGAAAACGCTGCGGCAATAATGCTAAAAGATGGGCTTGATGGACAGGATATGGATAATCTTAAACCGTTACAATATGATGGAAAATTTACAAATTCAGGCGATGCCAATTCAGCTTTTATGTTGAATGATGAAAGAGTAGATAATAATAGAGGAATAGCGCAGGATCTTTATAATAAGTACCATCTCGGGGATGCAAAGAAGGATTATGATAGCTTAATGGGGAATAAAACAGCTTCTGAGTCCGAAACACAAAAGAAATCAGAAAAAACAAATAATATGACTTTTACTCCAAGCAAAGATGCTTCGACACTTTCCCACTGGGTGGCAGCAAATAAAAGTGAACTCGCCAAACAATATGGCACAGACAAATTATATGGTGATAACGGACTCGTAAACATTTTTGAAAACAAACTAAAAGAACAGGGTCTGGATGCAAAAAAACTTAAAACAGGTCAAGCAATAGATTTTAGCGGAAATTCCAAATCAGATCTTCCGGCACCTGTAAAATCAGGAGAGCGCAC
>DYOT01000120.1:1229-4426 GCA_020720345.1 Candidatus Caenarcanum sp. | reverse complement strand
CCAGGTCCTAACATTTTACCAACCTTATGTGCCTCATTGGTCAATAAATCAACAAGTTCATCCTTGGTCCACTCGTCCCCCTCTTTTCTCTTGTTTTTTTCAGGGAAGTAATTAGTAAATTGCTCTAAGTCAATATCTTCAAGCCTAAAAGGCTCATATTTAAGAGGCATTATAGGTGGCAGTTCAATAGGCATTGGCTGCGGAAGCATTTCATGAGGCAACGAGTGCAGAATATCAAAACTATTCTTGGTTAGATAAAATCCGCCACCACTTACTCCGACTTCTCGTCCGCCTCTGTGGAGAACATAGGCAATACCCTTGTAGAGTGTCTTACATAGGGATACTGCAGCCGCAAGCTCCTCATGCCTAAGCAATTCATCATCAAGAAAATCATAATAGACCGCATCGTTTGCCTCCATGCTGCCACCATGGCAGTTAAGATAGTAGGCGAACCTTGAATAAAGGTTTTTTTGCTCAGTCGTTGGATTTACCATTGTCATTTTGCGTATCCTCTACGTCTATAATAATCTCATTAAGTTCTTCTTGTCTACGCTTTTCCAGAATCTTCTGTTTTTGCTTCTCAATCAAAGCAGTGACTTCATTATAACTTGCTGTCAAGTTCACATTGACCTGAGTTGATACAGTTTCAATTTTGTCTGCCCATTTACCATTAGACATATTTTTTAAAATAAATTTATTAGCATCGAAATCAGGGGCTTTTTTAAACCTGAGCATGTGGACATTTCCCTCTTTGTCAAGTTTTTCTTGCTCGCCTCTTGCTCCGTTGGCAATCTCCCACAAGTTAGCTTCCGCCTGTTTTGTCCAGTCTTTATCTTTAAGCTGTTCGCTATATGGAATATCGTCGTCGTAACTCACTTACACCTCCACGAACAGGTCGCCAACAGTGCGCCCCAATACTTCAGAAATATTTATCATTGAATTAAGGCTTGAATCCCACCTGCCGTTCTGCCAGGCATAAACAGTTTGACTCGGCAAGTCTGCCTCCTCTGCGAATTTTTCCATCTCTATATCTCCAACTGACCAGCAATGAATGCTTCTTTTCTTGATGAGAAGAACAGTCCAGCACCAGGTGCTCCATTAGGGTATTTTTTGTAAATTTGAGCTATTATTTTAGCTCCCGAGGTACTTTTGCCAAAAATGTCAACCTCTTGGTCTATTTTTATCTTGCCCGCATTAACGAGATATAAAACATCTTCTTTCATATCCTCAGCATTAGCATAGTCAACGAACTTCTCGAAATCAAGGTCAAAAGTTATCCGCTTGCCCTCAATCAGGTCAACCTTGTCACATGAAGTAGCATACTCAATCACTTTGCTATTTTTGCTCTCTTTTTTAGAGTACAGGGTATGCTTTTGAAATCTTTGCATAGTTTCTTCAATGGGTGGTTCAGGCTCGCTCAAAATATCTTTAATCTTAGGATAAACAATCTCCTCAGCGATAATAAATACATTCAAAAGATCAGGACAGTCTTTGTACTGCCTCCTCATTCTTTTAATCTCACTAGGAACAAGAGCTGACATAATCTTATTTGCCGAGCCATATTGCTCCTCAAGCATAACAACAAGCTTCTTAACCTTCATCTCCCCTCTCTCGAGGCTCTCAATCATTCCCTTAATATCTATTTGGTCAATACTTGCAGGCATTTTATCAACAGCAGGCTCAACAGGTACAACAGCAAGAACAGGGTTTGCTTTTACAATTTGATGAGTGACTGCAACCAGACTGTTACTCATCCTTGGAACACTGTCAGCTAGAGCCTTAAAAGACATGCCAAATGGAATACAGTCAAGAAATTCATCCATTTTAACCTTCTCAGACTTGGTGAGCCTCATAACCCTTATGTCATCACAGCACAGTGCATCTGGACACATCCCCGAAAGGTCAGCCTCTTTTTGCCCAGTCTCAAAGAAATAAACAAGATTAAGAAAATCTCTCAAAGTCATTTTCTTTCTTATAGTAGTTTTTTTCTTGCTATCACTGTCTTTCACCGCAATTTGTTTAGTCATTTTAAACCTCTTTTCATCAAATCCATACGAGAATTATACAAAAAATCAAGAGTGATGTCAAGCAAAATCATGGTGATAATACAACATAATCATTAAAACATAGGGTGGTGCTTACAAAACAATGTTAAATACCTCTTTGATATTGATAAAATATTTAAAATATCTTTGTGGTATTTGGTAATGTTTGAGTGATGTGTTGGGATAATGGTAGTGATAATTTGGCTAAAATTTGGAAAATTTAAAAATTTCTGGGGAGGTACTATCCCTATTTTTGAGCCGTTTTTTTACTTTTTCAAAGGGGTGGGGGGGGGTCTATTGCTTGCCCTGACTGACTTTGAGGCTTATTTTGTATCGGTTCGATATATACCTATAATAAGTATTATGTATAGACAAGGCTTAAAACTACCACCCTATGTGTTTATACCTTGATGATATTTCTCTCTTCTCCCTGCTTTCATATACCTCTTTATATTGATATGATTGAGCTGTTGTTTTTGGTTACGTTCAAGCCTCTTTATTTCATTGAGTTACAGCCCTTTAATATGTCAATTATAGCGTGTCGTTATTGAGCTTGAGGCATATAAAAACCTGAAAAGGGTACATTTTACACGTTGAAGCAGGTTTTATACCGCCAGAAGCCCCTGTCTGACTGTCTTTTCTTGTGTTTATATTATTTTACTCTTATAGAGTATAACTACTATATATATATATATATATAAATATATTTTATATGTTTACTTTTTAATATATATTGTAGTAACGTATTAAAAACTATATAAAACATTCCTAAAGCCAAGCTGTACAAGGCTTAAGCAACTATTAAATGAACCTCCCTAACTGTAAAACATACCATTACAGAGATTGTAAAGCTAAAGAAGGTTGTAAGACAAGGGTTTATAAGGCTTTACATAAATACATAAATCGTAACAAAATATGCCTCAAAGTCAATAAAATCAGTGTTATGCAATTGTAAAGAAGTTACTATATTTTTGCATAATTTTATATAAAAAGGTAATTTTGTTTATATAAAAATATAAAACATTCCTTTGTTTAATTAAACATATAGACAGATTAAAAGAGGGGAAAAGGTGGGCATGCCTGATATGATTGAGAGAGCATATAAAATGAGCATGTCAATCGGCATGCGGGCATGGTGCTTTACAATGTATG
>DYOT01000120.1:0-1129 GCA_020720345.1 Candidatus Caenarcanum sp. | reverse complement strand
AAGGGACAAGCTGAAAATGTTAAATTAATATGCTCTAATGATTATAAAAACATCCAAGACGATATAAACCAATTAAGGGCAATAACTTTGAAGGAAGGCGGGCATGTAAGCTATGAATAAAAAAGAACTAGAGATTTTCAATAAAATATCGAATGAATTGGAAGAACTTAAAGAAAATGATTATTTTTATAATCTACATAAAGCAACTTTGATTTTTATTGCCTTTGGTGGTTCAGGCATTAAGGGCATAAAATGGATAAGCAAAAACTACAAATGTAATAGCGATGTTTTTACAAATGCATGTTGCTACTATTTCAAAAAAACCGACATGCCAAAAAAGATACTAAACGAATGTGTGGACATTCTAAAAGAGTATGCCGAAAATGTAAAAAAGCATGCCGAATGTCCTACGATGTTACTATTTTAAAAGAAGGACAAAAACTATGCCCGAGTTGAGGTCAGCAAAGACGGGCAAAAACAGTTATTTTAACTGATGCTTATAGTCTGGTTGAAGTTTTTACACCTGCGGGAGCAGTACGAAATTATTTATTTAAGAGGTAAGAAACATGAATAAAACACAACAAAAAAATCTACAAAAAGCTAAAAGCCTACTAGCATGCGGATTGTCGGAGGATAATCTAAGGAAGTGGGATAATCTTTTTAAGAATGGACACAATAATACTAATTCAATCTTATGTAATTTGTATCGTGAGGCGGTCAAGAATGACCATCTAAGGCGGTTAATTATAAAAAATGAGCACTATATTCCCCACATGCTTATGGATGCTTTAAAACTCGATGCAATAGTTTTGAAATCTCATGGGGAAATAAGTTTACAAAAAAAAGAAAATAAATATTTTGTAGTTGCAGAATTTAGTACAGAATTGGAGGAGCATAACCGATTAAATGCGGATTTTGCTTATAACTTGATTTTGCCGTACTTGGAAAAATAAATATTAAGTTTTATTAAATAACTTGCATTATTAAAAATATTATGTAATAATACAGTAAGGTACAAAAATAGGGAAATGGACAATGAGAAAAAATTTATCGGATGACCTTGAGAGCGATTTTCAAAACGGAGATATTCAGGCGGTCAATGGATTTTTTGACAGAATGAGCGAAAAAA
>DYOT01000119.1 GCA_020720345.1 Candidatus Caenarcanum sp. | reverse complement strand
TATAAAAGAAATTGAACAAGAATTTCTTGAAAAAAATAAACCTGCAAATTGTGAATTTATTTATATTGCTGATTCCTTTCCAGCAGGCTTTGAAAGTAATTTTGAAAAAATAAAAGATGCAGAAATACTGTCAATTTTTACCGGTTCAAAAATCCGAAGCGAACTTCTGGAAAAACTTGCACAGCTAAAGCTTATAACAACAAGGTCAACAGGCTTTAATAATGTTGATATCGAATATTGCCGGACAAAAAATATTCCTGTTGTAAATGTTCCGAGGTATGGAGAAAGTACAGTTGCGGAATTTACTTTCGCGCTTTTGTTGAACGTTGTAAGAAAAGTAACTTTTGCTTACAGTGAATTAAAAGAAGGTAAGATTAATCTTGAATCTTACATAGGGAATGACCTGTCGGACAAAACAATCGGAATTATAGGAACGGGTGCAATAGGATGCCATGTCGCAAAAATTGCTCACGGATTCGGTATGAAAATTTTAACATTCGACCCTTTCCCCAGAGAAGATTTAAAAGATAAATTCGGCGTTGAATATGTCGAGATTGACAGATTAATAAAAGAATCGGATATCATTAGCCTTCACGCGCCTTCCAGAAAAGAAAACTTTCATATGATAGATGAAGAAGCCTTTTCAAAAATGAAAGACGGCGTAATTATTATTAATACCGCCAGGGGTGAAATTATGGATACCAACGCGCTTTATAAGGCTTTAATCTCAGGCAAGGTTTCAGGTGCAGGGCTTGATGTGCTTGAATGCGAAGAAATTATATCCAATAAAGAACTTTTTCTTCAAAAAATAGATTGCGTGGATAAATCTTGCCTTGCAAGAACAGTTATAAATCATAGACTGCTTGAAATGCCAAATGTTATCGTAACTCCTCATATAGCTTTTGACACAATAGAAGCCATTTACAGGATTTTGCAGACAACAATCGACAATATTAACGCATATACTCAGGGAAATATTATTAATAAAGTTAACTAATTAATCGATAATATTCACAAAAGTACCTGAATTGACTAAGCCTGAATTAACTATCTCTGTTATGACCTGATTATGGTGGCGTACACAGCCGTGAGAAGCGTGAGTACCCAATGCCCTATTCCATTCAGGCTTTGTTCCATGCAGAAAAACTCCTGAATTCTCAGTATTTCCGGTTCTTGCATCTACTTCCCTTAATTTTATTATATAAGGACCGTATTCCTCGGGTTTTTCTATTGATTTTTTAGTATCATCAATGCCAAGATATGGCGATTTGGTTATGCCTGTTATATATCTAACCCCAACAGGTGTTTCTGTTGATTCGCCTGTTTTTTTGTCTTTTCCCAACTTACCTACAGCGTTTTTATAACTTTTTACGACTCTTCCGTCTTTGTCATATAAATATGTTGTGTGGTTGGATTTTTTCACTACAACACTTACAATTACTGGCACACCTCTGACAAAAATTTGCGGAGAAGGTGCATAGTTATCTTTATTATATTTCAGGGCTTCTTTGCTTAGTTCTCGTGTGTTTGCATTGAGTTCTGCATCTGTCAACTGCGTTATGTACGGGTCTTTAGTGGGTTTATTAATATCGCATAGCCTTTTTACGACATCTTTTTCTGGAGTATCCGTCTTAATTTTTGGATAATTCTTACAATCATTATCAATAGTTTTTTTGCACTCGTCCGTGTCTACCCAAGTTCTGAGATAACCATCAAGCTTATTAAAGCCTGATTTTGATTGATTATTCCATATAGATTCGTTCTGATTTGAAGCAACTGCTTCTCTGTGAAGTTGTTGCCTTAGTGCCTCTAATTCTTTATTAGGAGCAGGTATGTCAGATGAATATTCTATTGGAAAACCAGTCATTATTTCCTCTCTCCCTATAACCCTTATATATATAAACAATTTCTGCCGACAAAAATTGCTTAATTTTTTAAATTTTTTTTATAAAGTTAAATCCATTTTTTATGGATAAAGAAAATTATCATTAAAAGTCCGATAGAAATCATTGAAGAGATTGTCAGATAAAATCCCGCCGGGTTTTGCAAAGCAGGCATTACCTGAAAATTCATCCCGAATACACCCGCAATGACATTAGCAGGAAGTAAAATCGCAGAAATTATTGTCAGGAATTTTACAAGTTCATTTAGTTTTTGGGTGGAAAGGTTCATCTGCGCCATAAAAAGGTTTGATATAGTGTTGCTTTGCCTGTCTATCCTGTCGAGGATTTTACTCAAATGGTCATATATATCTTTGAAAAATATATTCTCATCTCCATTAAGTATTGAATAAAATCCCTTGCTGGCGTTCAAAAACATCCCCTCTTCCAGAACAACAATGCTTCTGCTTTCAGTTAACAGCTCTCTTATAGAATTTAAGCCCATTATTATTTTAGGTTGGTTTGGATCTTTAAAAATTTTATTTCCTAATTTATCGATTTTTATATCAAGGTTTTCCACTACTATCTGATAACCGTCGATTATATGGTCAATTATTGTGTGAAACAGCATGGAAGAGTTTTTATGCATATGGTTAATTTTTGCTTTAAAAGCATTCTTAACAGTTTCTACTTCTTCAATTAATACATGCCTGTAGGTAAGAACATAATTTTGACCAATAGCTATATCAATTTCATCAAGCTTTAATTCTGATTCATTTATGTTTTCAATTGCATATATTATTGAAAACATATAATCCTGATATTCTTCTATCTTTGGGTTCTGCTTTGAGATTACGCAATCCTCTATATTTAAAGGGTGAATTTTGAGCGTATTTTGAAGCAGGTCTTTAATTTCTTGAGACGGCCAAACATTAGCAGCGTATTCAATATCAATCCATATAAGATTTTCAGGGTTAAGAAGGGCGGATTCAACTTCTTCTATGGATATATTTTTAATTTCCTGAATACTTCTATCAAAAAGCAGTATTTCAATCATTTTATTGCTGCCTTTCTTCTTTGAACCGCAATATTATAAACATTTTCGTATTTTTTAGCTGAATCTTCCCATGTAAAGCGTTTTGCCATTGCCTGTTCAATCATGCGCTTCATAGCATGCTTATTATTGTAGTAGGTATAGACCGCCCAGCCGATTGTATCGTAAAGCGAATTTGCATTAAGATTGCCGACCTTAAAACCGGTTCCTTCCCATGTTTTTTCGTTAAAATTTTCAACAGTATCATTAAGTCCGCCTGTTGCCCTGACAACAGGGAGAGAGCCATATCTTAAACTATACATCTGGTTAAGCCCGCAGGGCTCAAATTTTGACGGCATGAGAAAAAAGTCAGAACCTGCTTCGATTTTATGCGCCAGTTCATTGCTATAGCCAAAATAAGTGCCAATTTTTTGCGGCAAATAGTTAGCAGCATCGCCAAAATAAAAATGCGACCAAACTTCGCCTTCTCCAAGTATTACAATCTGAATATCAAAACTCAGGATTTTATATATTGCTTCCGCAAGAATATCTACGCCTTTTTGTCTTACAAGTCTGGAAACAATGCCAAAAACAGGAATATTATCGTTTATAGGCAAATTAAAAGCTTTTTGCAGGTCTCTTTTACATTCTATTTTCCCTGAAATATCCTGTGCTGAATAGTTTTTAACTATAAATTTGTCAGTTTCCGGATTCCATTCATCGTAATCACATCCGTTAAGAATTCCGAACAGGTCATTTGCTCTTTCTTTAACTACGCCATCAAGCCCCCATCCATACTCAGGCGTTTGGATTTCTCTTGCGTAGCCTTCGCTAACGGTTGTTAGCAGCGTTGAATGATAAATCCCGCCTTTTAAAAGATTTACCTGATTATCAAACTCCAGCTCAAGAAAATTAAAATGTTCCCAGCCAATTCCTAAAACATCCATAAGCCCTTCATAAAAGTTACCCTGATGCTGCATGTTATGAATAGTAAGGACACTGGCAGATTTTCCCAGTTTGTCATTTGCGTAATCAGTATTTAAAAAAACCGGAATTGCAGCTGTTTGCCAGTCGTTTGCGTGTATTACATCGGGATAAAAGTCCAGTTTTTTGCAAAGCTGAAGGCAGGCTTTTGAGAAAAACGCAAACCTGTTATCGTTATCCATAAAACCACTGCCGGTCTCATCATTATAAATATTTTCCCGCCCGAAATAAGCTTCATGTTCTATAAAATAGACGGGAATATCAGTTTCTGGAATTTTGCCTTCCCATATTCCGCACCATACTTCGCCAAGCGAGCCCATTGGTGTTCCCATAGCTTCCGGGATTTCTTTTAAGTCGTATTTTTCCCTGCTAATCATATAATATCTGGGCAGAACAACTCTGACATCGTGTCCGAGCTTTGCCAGATATTTGGGAAGAATCCCGACAACATCGGCAAGTCCGCCTGTTTTGGCAAAAGGTACAGCTTCCGAAGCGCATATTAAAATTTTCAATTTATTTTTCATAATTATCTATTATA
>DYOT01000118.1 GCA_020720345.1 Candidatus Caenarcanum sp. | reverse complement strand
GCAATCCAAAAGTAAACGATTTCAGATATGTTTTTAATAAAGGCTTTATATAGTCAGGCTCTAAGAGAATCTTAACCAGACATCATCGACTTTGTTTTGCTGACCGTTAATAACAAAGCCTTCGCCGATTTGTCTATGCTCATTTCCATATTTATCTTTTGATTTATCTATATCTTTTTCAGCGTAGCCAAGGCTTATTTCAGTTATTCCAAGCTCTTCAAGCGATTTATTTTCGCCATTAACCAGCATTGTCAAACCTGCTTTTTCTTCAAGAGCTTTGATTTCAGCAGTATCAAGCTTGTTGTCAGCAACAGAAGCAGCTCCGAGATATTTATCAGCAAGTGCTTTTAGAGCATCAAAACCGTTTGCAAAACCGTCAGCATTTCCGTCGCCATCTATATCAGTGTTATTACCGAAAATTTCTTTTCCGTTTTCACCAACAATTCCGTTTTTGTCTGCATCGATAGCAAGGACACCATCACCGATTCCTGCCCACGCTGTTTTATCAGTTTTTCCGTCACCGTCAATATCAAAGTCTTTGTTTATGTTTGATGTGTCAACTTTGCCGTTGCCGTTTAAATCAAAGATTAACGGGGAAGCTGTTTTTGAAGAAGCGCCAAGATTTTCGACGATGCCGAGAATCTCATCTTCTTTCAGGAGTCCGTCTGCATTTTTATCGTTTCCAATAATATAGGCGTTTTTAACTTCGTCCCATACTACATAATTATAATCAACTCCGGCAGAAACGGATTTGTCTTTCTCGGTTATATTAAAGCCAATCTGGGTGTCAGAAATTCTATGAGCTGTTGTTTTGCCGTCAGATACATAGCCTGCTCTGCTATCTTTATCTTTACTGGAATTATCCATATTATCAACGATATTTTTTAATTGCGGAGTTTTCCATTCTTTGCCAAAATTAGTAAAGAATCCGTCAAGGTCGCCGTGAGTTGTAAGATAGCTGTGACCTCCTCCGTCATTGCCGAATGTTCCGTCTTTGTTCCAGTCGATTTTACCGTAACCGCCGTCAGCTTTCCATTCCTTTGCATTATTGAGGACATCTGTATTAAGCTGGAGCTTGCTGTTAAATTGATTTATTTCTGATTTTTCGACAATCCCGTCATTATCTTTATCGAGATATTTCTGCAATTCAGCTTTGGTTATTTCCTCGTTATCTCCGCCAATTTCTTCCATAAGGTTATTAAGAATTTCATCAGTAAGATTAGCGTTAGCATTATCTTTTAATCCATATTTTTTAATATGACTTGAAAGCTCTTCCTTTGTTATCTTCTCATCATCATCAGAATTTATTTTATCAAATTCCAGTCCGCCGCTTACTGCATATTCTGCTTTCTGGATCTGTGCTTCTGCCTCTTCAATAAATTCATCAAGCTCCTGGATTTTTTGAGCCAATACATCCGGCAGAGAAGCAAGAGATTTTCTTATAGCTTTTAAATCGGCTAAAGTTTGGCTTGCAGATGCCTTACCTTTGTCAGCATCATCAACTTTTGAAGCTGCAGTGATTTTTTTGCTTTTAGCATCATTCAATAAATCTTTAATTTCATTCATTTTTGCTTCGGCCCTGGCTGCAAGCTCAACTGCTTTTTGTGCCTCTGCAATAGCTTCAGGGTTTTCTGATTCGGTTGCCTTTGCCAAAACATCATCTGCATGGCTAACTTTTTCAGCAACTACTTTTTCATCTACAAATTTCTTATATGTTTTAGAAGCATCATTAACAAGATTATTTATGCCATTTTTTTCTGTGTGTATTTTTTGCAGAGTGTTATTCTGAGTTATTACCTGTTGAATCATCAAGAATTGAAACATTTCCATAATCTGCTGAATCATATAATTTTGTTGGAATGTTGAACAAACCGGATTTTGCTGAACCATTGGATTTTGCTGCATTGCCGGATAAAAAGAAGGCTGGCTGATTGGTGGAAAAGAAGAAAATCCCGGTGTAATATAACTATTTACTTGTGTGTTTGTATAAAAAATTTGTTGACCATAGACCTGATAGCCAAATTGTTGATTATTTGTGCCATTGTTGTAATACATATTATTGGGTTGACCTATCATTCTAATCTCCTCCAAACTATTATAATCTGTATATATATAAAGAATATAATCTATAGATAATTGCTAATTTAGTTATAATTTTTTGAAAAAAATTTACAGTTGTTAACATTTCCATAAGCTGATAATCTTGAACTAAAATGAGTAGATGGTATAAAAAATTAAGCTTATGCATGAAGTTTTACTTACGAATACGGCAAACAAATCACAAAAAAACCTTGATAAGCCTTTACGGCAAAAAATACTGGAATCCATTGACCAGATAGCTAAAAATCCTGAGCAATCAGGAGAAAAGCTTGTATCTCCTCTTACGGATATATATTCACATCATATTAAGTACAAAGGCAAAGAAGTGCGTATTGCATATACGATTGAAACCGAAAACAAAGTTGTTTATGTTCTGCTAATCGCTTTTCATGAAAATTTTTACAAAAAACTCAAAACTCTCATAGATAAATAATATTTATTCATATTTATAAGTGATGAAAATAGAACAACTCAAAAATATAATTTGAATATGAGAAAACAGGCAAATAAAATTATAATATGCTTATTTCTGGCAATTTTTACAATAACTTCTTTTGTAATACCTGCAAAAGCTATAAGAATAGGTCTATATAAAAACATATCCGATGTATTAATCGGGCTTTCAGAAGAAGGTACGATTTCCGATGCCCGTACAAATAAGAATTTAATGGCTATTTTTCCAATGAAAGTCTATAAATTGACTAAAAGCGGCAATGGAATGACCATTTCTCTTAACGGAAAAAGCTATGCTCTGGGTTCAAGCGCTATATACATAAAACCTAAAAGCGCTGCCGGCTATGTCTATACAAAAAAAAGATGGTACAGGGGGCAGTTTCTTGTATTTGTTGCAGGATCTGGTCTTACTCTGACAAATGACGTCGATATAGAAAGTTATATTCAGGGTGTAGTCCCGTCAGAAATGCCTTCCAAATGGAATGCTGAGGCATTAAAAGCACAGGCTATTGCAGCAAGAAGCTATGCCGTGGCAAATATGGGAAAACATGCCAGCGGCGGCTTTGATTTAAATGATACAACGGAAGACCAATGTTATGGCGGAGCTTCAGCCGAAACAATAAAAACAAATGAAGCTGTAGCTTCAACGAGAGGGCAGGTGCTTGTCTACGGAAATAAAGTTATTCCTGCCTATTACCATGCAAGTTCCGGGGGGCAGACTCTTCAGTCAGGTGCTGTTTGGGGGAAAAACCTACCTTTTTTAAAACCGGTTGTTGCTTACGATTTTAATGTACCAAAGAACGGGCATGGCGTGGGGATGTCGCAATACGGCGCAAATTATCTCGCTAATTATGGCTATAGCGCTTACCAAATACTGGGTTATTTTTACCAGAACGTAAAACTTTACTATTTGCAGTATTAATCAACAATTTATTTTAATTATATTAGAAGCCGTCTTTTCAGTTTTAACCGACACATTCTTATTTTCTACGAAAGAGCGCTAATAATATGACTACTGGCTTCAAAAACTTTTTCTCTGAGATCCATGGGATCAGGAACTTCAAAATCAAAAGAATCAACTATATCAGGGTCTAAAACAGGATATTTCAGTGGCTCTCTGGTTATTCTGTCCCCTACATAAACAAGGCAGGAATGCATTTTGCTCTGCGAGGCAAGAGGATTATGATGATAATAAATTGCAGTTCCTATAATCATGGGCAATTTCCACTTAATAGACAGCTCTCTACCAATTTCTGTGTGTGTATAACCAAAAAACATCTTTTCAGCCTGTAAGCTATCAGCTCCCAACAATGTAAGCCTGTTTACTTCCTTTGATGCATCTTTATTAGCAATTTCCAGAACTATTTTCCCTATATCATGCAGAAGACCAATTATAAATGCCTCATCAGGATCACCAAATCCAAGGCTTTTGCTCATCATCTGGCATGCAACCGCACATCTTATCGAATGTTCCCATAATGTTTTTCCTGAATGCGTTACCATCATTGGCTTTACAACAACACTAAGTATAAGGCTTCTTATTGCGTTAAATCCCATAAGAGCCATCGCTCTTTTAATTGTTGTTATCTGGCTTGGAAAGCCGTAATATGCTGAATTAACAAGCTTTAATATTTGCGTTGTAAGAGAAATATCTTTTGAAAGAATCTCTGCAAGTTTATTTACGCTGGATTTTGGATTATCCATAGTATTAAGAGCTTCAGATAATATAGCTGGCATGGTAGGAATACTTTGCAATTTATCAAGTATTGCCTTCATATCTTTTTCTGTTGGCATATTTTTATAAAAACCCGGTAAATTATAACCTATTACTTAGTATAGATTTGTTCTGACCTAAATATAACATAGCAATTTATCGTTTAAAAATCAACGGGAAATTAATTATGTTTATTAAGTATACAACTAAAACAGGATTTTAAAGCTGACAAAATTTAATATGATTAAATAACCGTTTA
>DYOT01000117.1 GCA_020720345.1 Candidatus Caenarcanum sp. | reverse complement strand
CTTTTAAAACACATTTGCCGGTTTTCCGAAAACCAAACTCATTTTAGTATAATCAAACAAAAAAAGCTGCGCAAGCAGCTTTTTTTGTTTGATTAATTGAGGCGTAATCTATTTGCCTACGATTTCTTTGAATTTTTTGCCTGCTGAGAAAGCTGGAACTGTTTTAGCAGGAATTTTGATTTCCTGACCAGTTTGAGGGTTTCTACCAGTTCTTGCTGCTCTTTTGCGTGCTTCAAAAGTACCAAAGCCAACTAAAGTAACTCTTTTTCCTTTTGAAACTGTTTTTTCAATAGTGTCGATAGTTAAGCTAAGGATTTCAGCAACCTGTTTCTGAGGCATTCTTGTTTTCTTAGCTATTTCTTTTACCAATTCTTCTTTGTTCATGATGAACCTCCATTTCCTAGACAACTTAATTATACTATTTTTTAGCATCAACGCAATACTTTTTTGCAAGAATTGCATAAAAGTACCCAATAACGGATATTTTTTCTCAATATCTATGATAATAAAGCTTAAAAGTTAAATATAAACGCTCAAATTTAATAAAATCAGGGCGCTATATCTAGTGTGAGTTTTATATGCATGTATTACATTAATAACTACATATAGAGAATTATGAATTTACAAAAATTAAATATAAAGCTCGCTTAACATTTCTTAACAAAACCCGTTGGGATGGATTCGCTAAGCAATCGCAACACTAGTTAATTTTCTAAACATTTCATTAGGGGTTTTAAATCCTAAAACTTTCATAGGTTAGAGAAGGTCAACTTAAATTTTAAGTTTTTTAACATTTCTTAATAAAATTTTTAGGGTAAAATAGTTTTTTAAAGTAAATGAGGTGTTAAAAATGAAATACGCGCATACTATGATAAGAGTAAAAAATATCGATAAATCACTTGAGTTTTATCAGAAATTATTAGGTTTACAACTGCTTAAAACTATGGAACTTCCTGATGCGACGCTTTATTTTCTGACTGACGAAGCAAAATGCTGTTCTATAGAGCTTACTTATAATCATAAACTGCCGGAAGGCGGATACAGCCACGGAAATCACTTCGGGCATCTGGCATTTGAAACAGAAAGCATGGATAAGTTTAGCGAAAAGCTAAAGTCTTTTGGCATGGATTATACAATGCCTCCTTTTGACATTAAGGAAGGCGGTCCGAAGATAGCTTTTCTTAGTGATCCTGACGGAATTAATATCGAAATTATAGAGCGGAAATTATAGAAAGACCCGTATCTCCGTAAATTTTGGTTTTATAAACCTTAAAGCTCGTTTTTTCAATGATTTTTTCCATATTTATCCTGGAAGAATATTCTAAAACTATAAAACCTTCCTGCGAAAGGATATTATTTGCTTGAATTTTTGTTAAGACAAGTTCGTATAAATCTGAATTGTATGGCGGATCAATAAAGATAAAATTAAATTGATCATTAATTTTGTCCAGAGCTTTTAATGCATCTGAAATTAGGAGTTTGGTTTCAGGGCTGTTAAAATTTTGCAGATTTTTTTTAATTACTTCGGCATGGCGGGGGCTTCTTTCGACGAAAACAACTCTTTTAGCCCCTCTACTGAGTGTTTCAAATCCAATAATTCCGCTGCCTGCAAACAAATCAAGCATTGTTGTTTCCCCGTCATAAAAAACAGTGCCGGCTTCATCAAGCTGAATTATGTTAAAAATGCTCTCGCGGATTTTGGCGGAAGTAGGTCTTACGCCCTGTCCCTTGATTGTTTCAATTAATTTACCTTTGTAAATCCCGCCGGTTATACGCATTAAAAACTAAACCTTTGCAGGTTCTTTTTCTCCCTCATTATTTTCTTCTTCTTTATTCATCATATGTTGAGGAATAAAGCTTGTGTTGAAGTCGCCTGAAATAAATTTCGGATGTTTGAGAATTTTTTGATGGAAAGAAATAGTGGTTTTCACGCCTGTAATTGCATACTCGTCAAGTGCCCTTAACATGCGGATTCTTGCTTCTTCCCTGTCTTTGCCCCAACAGATTAATTTAGCCATTAATGAATCATAGGTTGGCGGAATTTTGTAGTGAGTATACATATGGCTGTCAACTCTAACACCGGGACCACCAGGCGCAACATAACCGTCAACCAGCCCCGGGCATGGCATAAAGTTTTTATCGGCATCTTCTGCGTTTATTCGGCATTCAATGGCATGACCCTGAATTTTTAAATCTTCCTGAATAAAAGATAATTTTTCCCCTGCGGCTACTCTGATTTGTTCTTTTAGAAGGTCAACATTAAAAATCATTTCGGTAACAGGATGTTCTACCTGAATTCGGGTATTCATTTCCATAAAATAAAAGTTATTATCATTATCAAGCAAAAATTCTACGGTTCCTGCTCCTTCATAGTTAATTCCTTTGGCGGCATTAATTGCAGCCTGTCCCATTTTTTCTCTTATTTTAGGAGTAATTACGGGAGAAGGAGCCTCTTCAAGCAGTTTTTGGTGTCTTCTCTGGATGCTGCAATCTCTTTCTCCAAGGTGGACAATACTTCCATATCGGTCTGCTATAATCTGAATTTCTATATGCCGTGGATTTTCAAGATATTTTTCTACATAAACCCCACAATTGCCAAAAGCACAACCGGCTTCTGACTGCGCAAGGTTAAACATTTCTTCGAGTTCTCCTTCATGGCGGACGATTCTCATTCCTCTTCCGCCGCCGCCTGCTGTGGCTTTAATAATAACAGGATAACCGACCTGATTAATCCATGGCTTAATTTCTTCAAGGTCAACAACAAGTCCGGCTGTTCCCGGAACTGTTGGAACGTTATTGTCATTCATTGTTTTTTTAGCGGAAGCTTTATCTCCCATAGCTCTTATGTTTTCAGGGGAAGCCCCGACGAATTTAATATTATGGTCACGGCAGATTTCCGCAAATTCAGCATTCTCGGAAAGAAAGCCGTATCCGGGATGAATGGCATCAGCCCCGGTCATTAAAGCTGTGCTTATGATGTGAGGTACGTTTAAATAACTTTTCCCTGAAGGCGCAGGACCAATGCAGTATGCTTCGTCTGCCAGACTAACATGAAGCGAATCTTCATCTGCTTGTGAATACACTGCAACGGTTGAAATTCCTAATTCTTTACATGCCCTGATAATTCTTACCGCAATTTCACCGCGATTTGCTATTAAAAGTTTTTTTATTTTCATATTTCTCTCACTTCTGCCCATATCATTAATGTTTATTATTGCTTAAAAAATTATTTTATTCATCTTAAGGCTCGATGAGCATTAAAACCTGACCATATTCGACAGGTTGACCGTCTTGGGCACAAACTTCCACAACCTTGCCGGAAACTTCTGATTCAATTTCGTTCATAAGCTTCATAGCTTCGATAATACAAACAACCTGACCGGCACTTATTGTTTTGCCAACTTCGGTAAAAGGCGCAGATCCCGGTGAAGCTGCTTTGTAAAAAGTACCCACCATCGGTGAAGTTACTTTCAGCAAGTTGGATTCATCTTTTTTAGCTGTTATAGCTGCGTCAGAAGGTTTTTGAACAGATGCCGAAACGGCTGCCGGAATTGCAACAGCTTGAGGAGCTGTTGTTGTAATAATTTCTTTTTCTTTTCTGATTACTATAGCTTTATCGCCTTCTTCAATGCTGAGTTCTGTAAGTTCATTATCAGAAAGCATTTTAACCAGTTTTTCAATATAATCCATTTCTATTTTCATTTTTTATTCCTCTTATTATTTAGTAAAACGTCATTCAGAGGAAGCCTGTCCTGAACTTGTTTCAGGATGGCAATCTCAATCCTCTATGCTCTGTCCAGATAAGCATTTGTTCTTGTATCAACTCTTATTCTATCACCGTTGTTAATAAAGAATGGAACCTGAACAATAGCACCTGTTTCAAGTGTAGCGGGCTTTGTGCCTCCTTGTGCAGTGTTTCCTTTCTCCCCTGGGGGAGTATCAACAATTTCAAGTTCAACGAAATTAGGTAAATCAACACCGATGACCTTATCTCCGTGTTTCAGAACGTTTAAAACCATATTTTCCTTAAGGTATTTTATTCCGTCGCCAATTTGCTCTTTGTTGAGAGTTATCTGGTCAAAGGATTCGTTATCCATAAAAGCGTATTCATTATCACCGGACATATAAAGGTACTGCATTTCTCTTCTGTCAAGAATTGCTCGCGGGAATTTTTCCCCAGCTCTGAAAGTTCTTTCAAGAACAGAGCCTGTTTCAACTTTCTTTAACTTTGTTTTTACAAAAGCCGACCCTTTTCCGGGTTTTACGTGCAGAAATTCTATTACTGTCCATAGATTTCCGTCAATTTCTATTGTCATTCCTGTTTTGAATTCATTTGTAGAGATCATAACTTTTTCCTATAGGCACTATCTTTAATAAATAATATATGAATCGTTTTTTTATGACAACTTTTAAAATTATTAATTAACTCGAATTGCTAGTTAGCTGAAATTTAACTATATCCTTGAGGTCATTGCGAGCGACTAACGAGGGAACCCTTCTTTTCCTGACATTTAGTCAGAAAAAGTGGAGTCCTTTCGCAATGACAATA
>DYOT01000116.1 GCA_020720345.1 Candidatus Caenarcanum sp. | reverse complement strand
TATAATATATAATAATAGATAGTATATTGAAATAAGTTGCACTTCAAGTTTTTTAGTTCTATACAGGGTAAGAATGCGTTTAATTTGTCAAAATTTTTTACATAGTTGATAATTTACTATTAATTGTTAATTACCTGTGTAATATAAAAAACATTCTGTGAAAACTATAATTTTCTAGAGCCCCTTTTTTTAAATTATAGTTGCACTGTCATTGCGAGGCATAAAACATTGATTATAGATTAAAATTAACCTAACGAAGCAATCTTCTAAAGAGGTGGTACATTGTCGCCGGGAAGATTGCTTCGTTACAGAAATTGAAACTGTATAGACGTTTCAAGCCTCGCAATGACGGTTCATAATATTTAAGCAGATACAAAAAGAGAAAAACAATATGTCAGTAAACATAGAAGGCAAAAACTTTAGCCCTGTCAGAAGGACTATAAAACATAATGATATTTTTCTGGTAACCGACTCTAACGGGAATGTTGTAAGCGATAATAATTCTGGATATGGCTTATATCTTGGCGATACAAGGTTTTTAAGCCGTCTTGAATTCAGGCTTAATCAAACTTATCCGATTGTTTTATCTTCTTCTACGGAAACCGGTCATTCATCTATCGTAATAGGAACAAACGTCAATTTAAAAGATGATTTGGAGCCGGAAAAAATAATTCCTCAGGAAACAATCCAGATAAAAAGAGAAAGCATAATTTACGGCTCTTATTTTGAAACAATTACCGTGGAAAATTATAACCTTTTTCAAGTAGGTATTAATCTTGAATTGTTTTTTGAGGCAGATTTTCTTGATATTTTTGAAGTAAGACGTATTTCTTCGATAGAGCATGGCTTAAAAAGGCAGTTTTGCGCAGATAAAGAAAAATATGTTTTTTCTTATCACGACATAACCGGCGCTGATCTTGAGACAGAAATATGTTTTGAGCATAATAACGTTTCTTTAAACAGTGAAGACAGAATTTCATACCAATTTAAGCTTGATCCTGCTGAAAAAATAGAAATTAAATACCGGATTAATCTTAAATCCACTGCGGCTTTGCCTAATAAACTTAGTGCAGTCGATTTTAATGAAGCTTTTGATCTTGCTGTTGAAAATGATAAGCAGTGGTATAAAGAAACTACCGGATTTAATACTGATAGCGAAGATTTTAAGGAAATGCTCCAGAGAAGCAATAAAGATCTGAATATGCTTATAACAAAGGCTTCTTACGGTGAATATATAGCGGCAGGAATCCCCTGGTACGTAACTTTGTTCGGAAGGGATAGCATTCTTACAGCAAGGCAGGCGCTTATGTTTAATCCTAATCTGGCAAAAAATGTTTTGGAGACGCTTGCAAAATTTCAGGGAAAAGAAATAAACCTCTGGCGTGAGGAAGAACCGGGAAAAATTCTTCATGAAATTAGATTTGGAGAGCTTGCAAGGAGTAATAAAATACCTCACAGTCCTTATTATGGAACTGTAGATGCGACTCCTTTATGGATAATCCTGCTTTATGAATATTTTAAATGGACAGATGACAGAGAAACCCTTGAGAAGCTATGGGAAAACGCCAAAGCCTGTATTGACTGGATGGATAATTATGCTCTTTATAACGGTTTTGCCTGTTATCATCAAAAAAGCAAAGAGGGTCTTGAAAATCAGTCTTGGAAAGATTCTTTTAATTCTCATATGCATGAGGATGGTCGTCTTGCAGAAGCTCCTATAGCTTCAGTTGAAGTTCAGGGCTATTTTTATTCTGCAAAAATAAAAATGGCAAAACTTGCTTCATATATGTACGATGTAGAACTTTCTAAAAAGCTTGTTAATGAAGCAAAAGAATTAAAAGAAAGATTTCATAAAGCTTTTTGGATGAAAGATAAGCAGTTTTATGCTCTCGGGCTTGATAAATACGGACATAAGCTAAAAGTAATAACTTCCAATGTAGGGCATCTTCTTGAAACAGGCATTTTAGATCAATATTACGCTGATATTGTTGCAGAAAGGCTTTTTCAAAGTGACATGTTCACCGGTTGGGGAATAAGGACTTTAAGCTCTGAATGTATTGCGTATAACCCTATGAGTTATCATAACGGCTCAATATGGCCTCATGACAACAGCATAATAGCAATTGGGCTTGCAAAAATCGGGAAAACAGATTTAGTGTTGAAAATTATTACAGCTTTGTTTGAAGCAGCAAGGCTTATGTATTACAAGAGACTTCCTGAACTGTTTTGCGGATTCCCCAGGCAGTATAGGAGACAAGATCCGCCGGTAAGCTATCCTGTCGCTTGTATACCTCAGGCATGGGCAGCCGCATGTATTTTTATGCTTGTCCAATCTATGTTGAATATGGAATCTGATGCACAGAGTAATAAATTAAGAATCCTTAACTCTGATTTGCCTGAGTGGCTTAATTGGCTGCAAATAAATAATTTAAAAATTGGAAAGGCGTCAGTTGATATGGATTTTCGCAGGACAAGTAAGGGAATGGTCATTGATGTCCTTGAAAAACGTGGCAAAATTGACATTATTATAAGAAAATAAATTTCAAGGCGCAATTTCCCCTTTTAGGCACCAGATAGACGCTTCATAGATTTCAACATTTATATGCGTTGCAAGCATATCTTTTGAGCCTTCAAAATGAACAATTTTATTATTTCTTGTTTTGCCTGTAAGTATTATTTTGCCCTTTTCTTCTTTCCATGAATCAGGAAGTACCTGTAAAATTCTGCCAAGATACTTTTCGTTTGATTTTAGGGTTGTTTCTTTTGCTTTGGTATTAAGAATATTTAGCCTGCGTTTCTTGTCCTCGTAAGAAACCTGCTCTTTCCAGACAGCCGCAGGAGTTTGTTTTCTTTGTGAATAAGCTGCTGCAATGCACTGGTCAAACATAACTTCATCTATTATAGAAAGTGTATCATTAAACTGTTCTTCTGTTTCCCCCGGAAACCCCGCTATAAAATCTGTGGTTATAGCTACATCAGGTATTTCAGCTTTAATTTTATTGACAAGGTTTAAGTATTCTTCTCTTGTATAAGGTCTTTTCATATTGGCAAGCACTTCTGTATTGCCTGACTGCATAGGAAGATGAAAATATTCGCACACTTTATCAAGTTCCTTAACTGCCTTAATTAGTTCATCAGTCATATCAGCAGGATGAGAAGTTACAAACCTTATCCTTAAGAGCCCGTTAAGCTTGTTTAATTCCCGTAAAAGACTGGAAAGATTAATATTTTTATCCTTAAAATCGTTTCCATAAGAGTCCACAGTTTGCCCCAGAAGTGTAATTTCTTTAAAGCCTTCACTGATTATTTGTTGAGCTTCTTCTATAATATCTTCAGGTAGCCTGCTTCTCTGTCTTCCTCTTGTATAGGGCACAACACAGTAAGTGCAAAAATAATCGCATCCTTCAATAATAGGAAGCCATGCTGAAATACCTTCAGTGCGTTTTGAATAAAATTTTTCTTCTGTATTATATGGGGTTTTCAGAATGGAACAGACTTTTTCTTGGTTATCAAGCTGTTTTAGAAGCTCTGGAATTTCTTCAATATTATGTGTGCCGAATATTAAATCAACCTGAGGCGCTCTTTTGAAAATTTTTTCTTTTGTTTGCTGTGCAATGCAACCGCATACGGCAATTTTTAGAGCAGGATTGTTTTTCTTGAATTTTTTCCATATGCCAAGATGACTGAAAGCCTTGTTTTCTGAAGCGGCTCTTATGCTGCATGTGTTCATTACAAGAAGGTTTGCTTCTTCCGGTGAATTTGTTTTTGTATAGCCCTGTGTTTCAAGAATTCCGATTATTTTTTCCGAATCAGCCCTGTTCATCTGACAGCCTAGAGTCTCTATATAAACTTTTTCCCTCATTAATTTTTAAGTCCTCTTTTTTTCATTTCGAGCTGATAAAGAAAAATCTCCTTGAGTATTCTTTCCCTTGCTTTTGGTTCTATTTCGACAAATGTAAACGCATTTTTGTATTTGCGCTTGTTAACAGCAAAAAATGATCTTGAATAAACATGTTTTAAAGAAGCTTCTATCGGGTTATTTGTATTACCTGTTAAATAAATCAGACCTTTAAGCATAAAATGCTTTTCCATTGGAACATCTGAAATATAACAAAATCCGGAACCGCTTATATCAAGAGTGGTTATTTCAAAAACTTTACTATTTTCATTATTTTCATCGAGCATAACAAGAATTTCAACTTTTAACTTGAGTGGAACTCTTATATATTCTCTTTGCTGAATATATTTAATATCTGTCGGATAAGAAATTTTGACTCCATGAACATTGGGATCTTCTTTGCTGATTATATAGCATTTTGTTGAGTAAAAACCTGCATGGGTTTTAAAATTTACCGTTACTTCTTTTTCATCAGGAATAACATATTTTGAATTTTTGTAGAGCAAAAAATCTATAAGTATATAATTTTTTTCAACAATTTTTACAAAGCTGCTGAAGTTTATTACTTTATCATCAGCCTCATCATCATAATTGTAGATTACATCAATATTTATAAATTCTTTAATAAAATCAAAATTCATGGTTATTATACTCAACTTAAGTTTGTTTTCGGATTTATTTAAACGTGAAAATTACT
>DYOT01000115.1 GCA_020720345.1 Candidatus Caenarcanum sp. | reverse complement strand
GCCAAAAGAAACTTTTTTGATATTGTTAGTTTTTAGACTGGACTCATAAATCAATTGATTTCTTTGCCCAATCGTTTTCTTTCATTTTCTAATAAATTTTCTTTTTCCTCGATGTCTTTTTCTTTACCTTTAGCAAAAGTGTAGGAAAAACTCAAACCAAATTTTTGAAAATCTCCTTTGGTTTCGTTGTATTGATAGGTGTTCTGAAAATTTACTTCATACTTAGTAATATTGCTATTAAATATATCGTTTAACCAAAGTGACAAGGTTGTAGCTCCTTTAAACAAAGGAATATCAAGAGTTGCATTGGCTAACGATAAGCTCTTTACGTGATAATACCCTGAATAAAAAGGGGTTCTGTGCGTGAAATCTAAAGCAAAGACTAAGCCATTATCGAATTCCCAAATATTATTCAATTTATACAAGCCGTCAAATCCAAAAAATGATTCGGTGTCATACGTGTTGTGACGGTAATTCACCGCTAAGGAATTTTGAATTTTCCACCATGGTAAGATATCTAAAGGGGCGGAAAGTGTTAAAGATGTTTTATTTATAATCCCTTCATTTTGTGGTTTTAACCGGATGATGCCATTGTCTAAAATTTCCCGTTTGTGATAAATAGCCGTATTGGTGTAAGTGTATTTAAAATCAAAAGAATATTTCTTTTTTACATTCCATCGCAAACCTGCAATATAGTCCACACGTGCTTTAATATCAGGATTTCCTTGATACTGAGACAGTGGATTGTTTATAAAAATTTGGGGATTGTAATAAGGAAAATTAGGTCGATTTATCTTTGAGTTCAATTGTAGCGTCCAGGTGTTTTTCTTTTCGGTTTTGTAAGTGTAAATTGCCGATGGCAAAAGATTGTTAAAAGAAGAACTGTTTTTGTATCCTGAAAAATTATATTGATCATGGGTCCATTCGTCTCGCAATCCTAAAGTCAATGTAGATTTATTTTTTTTGTAAACAAAATTAAAATATCCCGCTGCAATATTTTGGTTGAAATTAAGAGAACCTGAAAAATCAGGATTTAATTGCCACGTGTCACTATCTAAAAAATAAGTTTGGTCGAGGTTTAGATAATGTATGAAAGTATTTTTGACCCCATAGGAAATGGATTTATTTTCATTGAGGTCCTTAGAATAACTTGCATCAAATGTATAGAACTGATTGTCATTATCTAAATATTGTCTCAAATATTCATCAGACACATAACTTTGGTTTTGGTAGAATTCACTTTTCAAATCTCTATTTTCTGCAATTGTATTAATAGAGACGGAACTACCTATTTTAAAAATAGAATGCTCCTTATTAACTTGATAATACACGGATAAAGCGTTGTAAACCGTAGATTCATCCATAAATTCCTTACTGTGAATAGAATCATGCTCCACGCCGGTTAGACTGTTGATGTAAAAATCAATATCTTGATTGTTCATTTTTTCAACATTATTTGTAAATAAAAAACTCAATAATTTTGCGTCATTGATGTGATAATCTGCCCCGACATTGGCATTAGACTCAATAACGGAACCTAAAGTTACGGGCATAAAGGTTTTATTGGTTGTTCCATTGTATTTATCTACTTGCGTTTCATCAAATTTTTCGCTATTTACGCTGTAAGAAAAATCAGAAAAAAACCGCCATTTGTTTTTCATTTTAAAAAAAGAAAAATTGATATCATGGTTGTTCTTTACGTTTTGAAAAAGGTTGTTGTATCCTAATCCTACATCTACCTGAGTCCCTTTTTCATTCTTTAAAATAACATTGATGATTGCGTCTTTTTCTCCACTCATGTTGCTGTTTTTCACGTCGGTAATTTCAATATTACCAACGGTTTTGGGACTTAAATGGGTGAGGTAATGTAAAAATTGTTTTTCGGTCATCTGCTGTTCTTTTCCGTTGATTTGAAAGGATACATTATCACTTCCCAAAACAGAAATCCCGTTGAGCATTACAATGTTTGGCGCTGTTTTTAATACCTCAACCGCATTTTTACGATTAGAGAGAGCGGTTCCTTCTACTTTAATTACACTTCCTGTCGGGGTGGAAGTAACAGATTTTTTTGAAATCAATTCTACGTTATCCAACGTGATTTCCGGTTCTAAATAAATGATGTTAAATTGGTAATCATCTTGAAGTTTTAAAGGGGCATAAAATTCTCTGTAACCTTCATTTTCAATGATGATTTCATATTCTCCATGGGGAATATTTTTAAAAATAAATTTTCCTTCAATCTCCGTTACGGCATTGAATACCAATTTATTTTGAATTGGGTTATATAATTTTACATACAACGAATCAAGGGGCTGCAAAGTGTTTTTATCTACTAAGACACCTGAAATACTAGATTGGGCTGTTAGTATTTGAAAACTATAAAATAAAATAACTGATACAAAAAATTTCATAATAATTATTTTAAATGTGATTAAACAACTTTATATATTAATGATAGGAACTTTTATATCTATTTTGACTCCTTTATTTAAGCTTGATGTAATTTTAAATTCTCCTTGCATTTTACTGATTCTCGCTTCGATCTGCTTTAATCCGAGCCCTGTATTTTCTTGAATGAGATGGGCGTTAAAACCTCGACCATTGTCTTCTATTAAGATTTCTAAAAACCCTGTTTTTTCATAAAGCGAAATAGATGCCTTGTCTGCTTTACTGTGTTTTATGATGTTATTGAGCAGTTCATCAATGATACTGTTTATTTTGAGTTCGAACTCCGGGGCGTAGCGTTTCAAATCACTACAATTACAAGTAAACTGAATCATTGAATTGGAATACTTTTCACATAGTTCCTGAATGGCATATTGCAAACCAAATTTTAATAACACGGTAGAAACCAATGAATGCGATAAATTCCTAATTTTTTCAGCTGCTTCATTAATAATTGAATGGGCTTTTTCAATTTCTTCAGGTGGCACGCTGTTCATTTGCATTTTATAAGCTTGCAAATGCAAACCGGCAGAAGACAGTAAAGAACTGACACTGTGGTGCAAGGTTTCAGCTATCATTTTGCGTTCGCTCTCTTTGCCGTCTAAGGTGGCATTGAGTATTTTTTCTTGAGATTCGTGCTCTATTTTCTCTATTTCATGCTCTTTTAATAAATGGCTTTGGGTTATTTCTAATTGTAGATTCTCATGACGCAACTTTAAATACCTATAAATGAGATACACTCCAATGATCAAAGAAATAGAAATGATCACAAGGATAATGTTAATATCTTGTGTGTGTTTTCTCTTGGCTATTTCTTCAGCTGTTTTGAGCTGTTCTTCTTTTTTGATTTTTTCCTTGTTGTATTTTCCTTCAATTTCAGTTAATATGTTACTGATTTGTGCATCCCTGATGCTGTCTCGGATGTCAATAGCTTGTTCTTGGTATTTATACGCTTTGTAATCTTTGAGTTTATAAAGGGTGTAGGATAGGTTATCCAGTACACTCTCCTTAATTCTAATTAATTTTTCATCTATTTGCTCCTCCTCAAGATAGGTCAAGGCTCTTAGAAATGAAACTTCAGCCATATCATATTGTTCTTGTAGCATATAGATACTTCCCAAGTTATTCAAATTGTAGATGATGCTTTTATTGATATTGTATTTTTTATTGATTTCCAAGGCTAAGTTGGCATAATATTCTGCTTCTTTTGGTTGTTTTTGGGTGATTCTCATAGCAGCAAAATTAGAGTAGGCTTTGGCTTTAAGTATTTCTATTTCCTTACTTTGGTTGGGATGGTTGATGATTTTTTCGAGGTAGATTTCGGCACTGTCCGGCTTTTTTAAATCAAAATAGACCCTGCTGACGTAGTTATAGACTTTGAGTTTTTTTTCTGCCGTAGAGGGGGTGTCCAAATACATCAGCTCTATTTTATAATAGGCTAAAGCTTTTTCGTAATTGTTAGAGATTTTAAAAATATCCGCAATCAGTTCAGCGGAAGCCACCGTCAAGTCTTTGTTTTCAGCAGCTTTGGCAAGGTCGAACACCTTTAATCCTAAGCTTAAGGCTTTTTTATATTCTTTTTGTTCGTATAATTTTTGGGTTTTTTGCCATAATTCGGTAACGCCTGCCGTGCTTCCGGGGGAAGCAACGACAGGACTTTGAACGGGGGAAACTGAGGCACTCGTTACCGAATCTTGGGCAAAAAAGGGAGTAAAGCTAAACGCAATTAGCACGAAAAAACCAAATTTGAATTGCCTCATTTAAAAATACAGTTACTTACCGCGCTAAATTACAAAAAAGGGGGGAGAGGGTAGAATAAGAAGGCGTCCGCAACACGAAAAAAAGGGGGGAAAGGGGAATATATAAAAAGGCGTGCAATTATTCATCAAACTCTACTCTCGGTTTTGGGTAATCCACTTCATTCTGCGTTGAAATTTTAATAAAGTCAATTTTCAAATCGCCATCTGTTTCGTTGTCGGTGTGGTTAAGGATGTAGTTGCCATCGGCATTTTTAATTACTTGTAGGCTGTTTTGACCTTCTTGTGCATTAGAGGAAAAGAACAGAGGAACAAAGAACAAGGTTAAGAATAAATTTTTCATGGTTAAATGGAGTTAAAAGTTAATAAAAATATAGTTTTAAAAAATTAATATACAATTAAA
>DYOT01000114.1 GCA_020720345.1 Candidatus Caenarcanum sp. | reverse complement strand
ACAGTTAATGTGATTGATTTCGAAAAGGTTTGGAGTTTTATACTTTAAAAATTTCTTGTGTAATATTTGTGTAATGGCAATAAAGAATCATATGATTATTAAAGCAATCATAATGGTGGATATTGATAACTGGAACGCTTGGACTTCTTTTATGATAAGTAATGGTCAACCTTCAATTCCAAAAGAAATGGATAAAAATCTAAATAACTTAAGGAAATGGTTATTATCAAGAATCTGACCAAAACGATACGAAGATTTAGTGTTTTTAGCAATAGTATACTGAAACGAGTTTATTTCCAATAAAAAAGCTATGTCCACTGTTTTAGGGATGCATAGCTAGATAGGGATATGTGTATCGTCGTCTTCTAAGGAGTACAATTTAAAGTTTATCAGTCCACCTTTCGTATAACATCGTCTATTTTTACGAAAGCCCCAAACGCAATTTAATCCATTTAATATAGGCAATTTTTAAAAATAAAAATTTCTCAAACAAAAGTATGAGAAATGTGCTTTAAAATTTTAGGATAATTAGGATAAAATTAAATTACATTGATGCTTCTCATCGGATGAGGTGAAATAAATGGAAAAAAAATTTATAAGCGTGCTTTTTAGATGCTGTCAGGTCTATAACAGAATATATATCAACAAAGAAGGCACTGCCTATGCGGGTAGATGCCCGAAATGCTTAAAATCAGTCAGGTTTAAAGTGGGTGAAGGCGGAACTGACGCACGATTTTTTGAAGTTTATTAATCTGCAAAATGGAATTTTACTTCTTTAATTTATTTAATTTTTCAGCAGCACGACCGCTTTCAACCGCTTCTTTTGAAATTTTTAATCCCTCTTCCATAGAACCTGCCCTGTTTCCTGCCCATAAAATAGCGGCAGAATTTAGCAGGACAACGTCCAGTTTTGCCCCTAAAATTTTACCGTTAAAAATATCTTTGATGATTCCGGCGTTAATTTCTGCTGTATCGCCTTGTATCTCCTCGAGATTAGCTGTTTTAAGACCAAAATCTTCAGGATGAATTTCAAAGTTTTTAATTTTGCCCTTGTTTAATTCCGAAACAAAAGTCTTTCCGCAGATGCTAATTTCATCCATCACCGGATTTATGCCGCTGACTACTAATGCTCTTTCACAGTCTAGATTTTTCAGCACTTCTGCTATTTTCGGGCATAATTCCCTGTCAGGAACCCCTATTATTTGCCCTGTCGGAAAAGCAGGGTTTGTTAAAGGACCTAATAAATTAAAAACCGTCCTAATTCCCAGTTCTTTCCTGACGGAATTAACATGGGCAGTGCATTTATGAAAATAAGGCGCGTGTATAAAAGCAATATTATTCTCTTTCAGGCTTTTTTCGACTTCTTCAGGTGTTTTAGAAAGTTCTATCCCGAGAGACTGAAGAACGTTGCTGCTTCCGCATTTGCTGGTAAAACCAAAATTAGAATGTTTCGCTATATTTACCCCTGCCGCAGCAGCCAATATAGCTGAGGCCGTCGAAATATTAAACGTATTTGTCTTATCTCCGCCTGTTCCGCAGGAATCAGTAATATTTCCCAGCCCGTAAGTATTTATTTTAACTGCCTTTTCCCGCATTTTTTGAGCAAAGCCTGTTATTTCCTCAACTGTTTCTCCTTTTGTTTTAAGAGAAAGCAATAATTCCGATATTTGAACAGACGGAACTTTGCCGGTACTCATCAAGTCTATTAATTCGCCGGCTTCTTCCCTTGTCAGGTTTTGGTTTTCACTAATTTTATGCAGGTATTTTTTCAGCATTTTTATAATAAGTACTCGTTTAAACAAAATCTAAAACAAATTTAAGCTAGACGCATTTATTAAGACTTAAAAAATTTGATAAAAGTTTCATGCCTGATTTTGTCAAAATTGACTCAGGGTGGAACTGAATGCCGATTAAAGTCTTAAAATCCTTATGTTTTATAGCCATTACCAGATTATCACCAGTCCGGGCAATTATTTTTAAAGGGGTTTCCTTGAGTGATTCCCTGTCAACTATCAAAGAATGGTATCTTGTAGCCGTAAAAGGATTGTCAATTCCTGCAAATATAAGCTCATCAGTATCATGAATAATTTCTGAAACCTTGCCATGCATTAAATAAGGAGCCCTGACAATTTTGCTACCGAAAACCTGACCGATTGCCTGATGTCCCAGACAAACCCCCAGAATAGGGATTTTGCTGGCAAAGTTTTTTATAACATCAAGAGAAATGCCTGACTCATCAGGAGTTCCCGGACCCGGTGAAATTATAATATGCGAGGGGCTAAGCTTTTCTATTTCTTCAATTTTAACCGCATCATTTCTGAAAATTTTGCACTCAGCGCCAAGCTCGCCCAGATACTGGACAAGATTGTATGTGAAAGAATCATAATTATCTATTACAAGTATCATTTACACCTAACTTAAATTTATTTTCGAAATTACTTACCCGAATATTATAAACTTTTTATTCTCTTTTATAAAGCTGCATTTTCTTCCTTCTTCCTGATATGTACAAAATTCATGAATCGGCTACTTAAGAAAGGTGATGACTATCACCAATTTTTTCCAGATAAAACTTATAAATATAAGTCATGGCATGCAAGGTCAGAGAAGCCACCATGACCTCCTCCTTCCAGTCATAAAAACCGCAGGATGGATGAAGTATGGAGAGCGGATTATCAGGAAAATCCCTGCAAATATTTGGTCTTTTTTCATAAATGGTGCAGAAATTATCTTCTGTAATATGCGGACAATGGTAAAAATAAATGCTTTCACCGGTATCAAGAGTCTCTAAAACAAGATTGACATAGTCGGGAAAAATTTCTCCGGCTTCTTCAATACTTGTATAAGGAATAAAAACCCCTGTAAATTCTCCGGCAAAAACATCACCGTTTTGTGCTTTTTGTTTTAATTCTTCATAAGAATATTCAGAGCATGCCAAACGACAGCATGTTCCCGTCCTGCTGCAACTAAAATTATTTCTATAAGCAAGAATTTCCGCGGCTTTTATCTTTAAATCCGGCTCTATTTCATTTTTAATTTTATCCATACATAATCTCTGCCATCCGCTAAAACCACAGTTATTAGGCAGAATAGCCGTTACAGAGTTCGGGAAACTTCTGCAAAGACTGCTTTTTTCTTTATCAATGCAAGCTTTATTATCATCGAGATATTTACAGAAATAAAAATAAACAGGTTCTTCTGATTTAGACAGGATTTTATTTACATAATCCTTGCTTGCAGCCAGAGCGGATTTATTATTTAATTCAACAGTAATTTCGTTATTTTTTTCATAGCTGAAAAACTCTTCTGCCCCATAAGGAATAAAAATTTTTATATATTCAGAAGAAATAGCCTCTTCTTCTTTAGAAAGCTGGAATATTTCTAATGGAGAGAGATTTGAATATCTTATCCGGCAGCATGAATTGCAGTTTAAGCAGGAAAAATTTTCCTTAAGCTTGTTAAGCTGTTCTTTAAAGGTTTTATCAGCCTCATAAAAAAGCTCTCTGTATAAAACTCTGTTTTTTTTTCTTTCCTGCTCCAGTTTGTTCATTGTTAAACTCTCAAGTTTTATATATTTAAAACTATAACACATAAGTATGAGGGTGAGATTGACTCACCCATAATGCTGATTTTAAAAAACCACCTCATGTTGTGATTACTTTACCCGCAAAATAATATATATTATATATATACCGAAGCAAAACGAAGCTAGAAGATCAAAGAAGTCAGGAAGTAAAAAAACAGGAAGCTATACCTTAAATTATTATCACACTATATCAGCTATCACCCCTAAACAGGCTATCGCCTGTTTTTTTATTGGCAAAAACAACAAAATAAATTTCCATTTAAAAGAGCTCGGTGAAATTCCTCTTGTAATACCGTAATACATGTAGTAAAATTAATATTAGCATTGTTAACGACAAAGGTATTACAATTATGCCAAAGCTTACAAAAAAATGTCAAACTACTATACCTACTAAAGTCAGGGACTTTCTGGGGCTTAAAACAGGTGATAATGTCGATTTTGAGATAAAAGACAATATTGTAATTTTAAAAAAGATCAATAGCATTGACTATGAATACCTAAAATCAGTTGAATCAACACTGGAAGAATGGAATAGCATAGAAGATGACGAGGCTTACAGTGATTTATAACAAGTTTGATCTCGTTACAGTTCCTTTTCCTTTTACGGACAGGGAGAATAATAAGTTAAGACCCGCAGTAGTTATCTCTAATAAAGAATATCAAGAAGCCAATAAACATATAATTTTACTTATGGTCACAAGTGCAAAACACAGCACATGGAAATATGACATACCTATTACCTGCTTAGAAAAGACGGGGTTAAAAGCCGCTTCTGTAATACGATTTAAAATGTTTTCAATTGATAAAAGAATTATAGCTAAAAAAATAGGTGTTTTAAGTCTTATAGACTCTGAACAAGTTGAAAAAGCTATAAGAAATATATTTTTAGCCTAGATTCCCACTCTGTCATAGATTGTGTGAATATTGCGCAAATAATAATCAGGATTAAAACAGGCTTCTATTTCTATTTTTGTTAATTTTTCCATTACCTGCGTATCATTAAGCAAATTTGTCTTAAAATCGCCTTCAGAATGATTCCAAGCCTGATGGGCATTTGCCTGCACTATCCTGTAAGCATCTTCTCTGAGCATTCCTTTGTCGCACAGGGCAAGCATTACACGCTGGGAATATA
>DYOT01000113.1 GCA_020720345.1 Candidatus Caenarcanum sp. | reverse complement strand
TTCTAAGAATTTTTTTACTCAAAAAATCTTGGCACATTTTTTGAAATCCCTTTAATTTGTATTACCTGTAAATTAGATGTCCCTTGAGAAATTCTCCAGTCAACACCTTTTATAAGAGCGGATTGATTGCTTTGATCCACACCTGATATTTCACCTTTTAATATTGGGTCATAGACGGAATTTTGATAATCAACCACATATTGCAAAGTAGTGCTGTTTTTATTTATATCTCTGGCAATAATTGAAGATTTACCTGAAAAATATGTCATATCAGAGGCAGGACAAGTATTTTTCGCCCAGTCGTAAGTATCATCTGACATAAATTCAAACAAATCAGCTTTACCATTGTCGGCATCAATACTGTAATATGCGACAAAAACATAATTGCCTCCACTGTCAGGGATAAGCATTGCGACAGAGCTGGAAGTGCTAATGAAGGCTTCCCCGTCCAAACTAATGGTAATACCGGCAGGATAAATATAAGCCGCCCTGCTTATCTGTGTAATTACACGTTCTGTAGCAAATCTGGCATCATTTACAGTTCTAATCTGATTAGCATGGCTTGCAGAAACACTAAAAATATCAGCAGTAAACTGGGAAAATCCAAGCATGAGTACAGCTAAAGCTGTAGTTGCCATTAAAATTTCAACAAAGCTGAACCCGTTTTTTACCGCACACCCTCCGTCCTCTCTCTGAAGAGATGGGGTGATTTTACTTAATAATGTATTTTTAATTAAAAACAACATTTCCTGAATTTCCCATAATTGTAATATCTTTTTGAGGACCATTAGCATATCCTATCGTTACTTCACAATTTTCTGATATGGAGTTTCCTTCAGAATCAACCGGAGAGCCGTCAACATAAAAATTTATGTCAGTGCAGCTGTTACCGATGATTATTATGTTATTAGGCAGTTTGCCGGAAGTTGAATCAAAAAAACTGTTATCAGTTATAGTTTGCCCGTCTGCGCTGATTGAATAAACATTACTGCCCGTGGGAAAATTTAATGAAGTTGTCGTTCCTTTTGAGCGGGCATAATATTTAGCGTTTTTTATTGCTAAAACAACCTGTTCAGAGGCACTTTGTGTATTTTGTGCCCTAATTGTATTATCAAAACTGCTAAAACCTATACATAATAATACTGACAATAATACTACCGCCAGTAATAACTCAAAAAGAGAAACGCCTAAGTTTTTATTCTTATAATTATTCATCGCAAAAACTCATTTCCGCTTCATTTTTACTGATTGGCTGCCAGTTGGAACTGGTTAATCCTATAGAGGCACTGGGGAATAAATCCGCAAAGCCGGGAGGAAGGTCGTTTAAATCAGTAAATCTGCTTTCGGATTTCCAATCCCTTGTAGGAGCACCATAATAACTCCCGTTCCATAATCCTGTTGCATACTGGCTTCTGAATAACTGTATAAAACCTCCTGAAATATCAACAGTTTTTCCGCCCCAGTTTTCAAGAAATCTCGGGAAATTTTCCAGCCCGCCACTGTATTGCCCATATTTAGTAGGAACATTTCCGGTTAAGAACACTGTATTATATTGGGTATTGGAAGCAACAGGCATTTGTAAACCCGGATTTACAGCGCTATATTTCCAGTTACTTTTGCTGTCATTCCACGAGTTTGATAACAGGGTAATTGAATCTGATATAACAGCACAAGGCTTCCAAGTATCCTGCATCACATCTGTTGAAGTATGTTTATTAAAGTCTCCCTGTATATAGACAGGCTGATTGCTTACAAAAGTCGTAGCATCCGGTAATGTAGAGCCGTTAATAAGCTTGAATCCCCTGACAACTCTGTTAGCATCAGGTGAAAATTCATTGCCATCATTGTCAGCAATTGCATCTTCTCTTGTCATATAAACTAATCCATTGTCAGGATAATAGTTAAGAGCTGTTTTAAGTTTATTTATGTCTACATTAGTAATTTTTTCGGATTTATTATTTTTCGGAGTTGATCCTGACGGATATTCCCTGTAATCATAAACGGTTGTTTCAGCCAGAGCACCGTTAAGCTGCGCAGAAGTAAATGTTTGAGTTGTTCCGTTGTATTTTACTTCATAGCTAATAGTTCCCGAATTATTTTTTACTTTTATATTAATCCCTGCCTGTTGGCTATAATATCCGTCAGGCTGGAATGATTTTAATTGAGGCACTTCAAGTTTTGTTGCTCCAAGACTTTTATCCTTGACAACACCCTGCCATTTACTTGTAGCAATGTCTACCCATTCATCATTACTTGAATCCTGACCATTGCTCATTGATTCCATATCACCATCTTTATTTTCACTTGTTATATTAACAGTCCCACCAACAGCATTACTGTCAAGTCTTCCTCTTGTGATTGTTCCAGCTGCTGTAACACTGTCTGAATAAATACTTAGAGTGGCATTAGAGTTTAAATATAAATTTTCGTTGGTATGTATAAGCCCTGAAAGGTTAAAATTCGGACCCGGCAGAATTTCAAGGTCATTTTGGAAAAAAATCTGGTACATAAAAAGCGTTGTTCTTTTTGCATAAACATCCTTGCTCATACCAACCCAGCCGCTTCCTGGTATATATGCCATAGACTCAATTTTTAACTTGTTTGTTGTATAAGCCTGAGATTTTAACCAGCCGTTATTTTCATCATCATCTCTGCCATTTGAAATAGCATACTGGACAAAAATCTGTTTGCCTCCACCTGCAGGAATTACAGAAAAAGAATAATAATCAGGACCGGCAAGAGTGAAATCTTCATCATTAAATGCCTTCTCCTCCGGCTTAACTCCTGTATCATCTACATCCGTTCCCTGAAAAGAAATAAAAGGCTCAAGTGCGTTGAGATTTTTATTGTTAAAAGATTGTTCAATTTTAGTCTTTGCCCTGTTGAGTCCTGATTCACAGGCAAACTCAAGATCCGTCCTGATTTTTTCTTCGGATGTTATTTTTATATCAGAAACGGAATTTACGCTTGTTGCAATAGCCACAAGCAAAAGTAAACTCGAAAGAGCTGTAACCAGAATTAAAGCAGAGCCTTTTCTTTTCATACTATACCTAATTTAAAATTCTTGATTTATGTCCACAACATGTTTATCTTAACTCTCAATTTCTTGTTTTTAAATATACGTTTTGCCAAAACAGAAATACTGTGAATCTAAGTTTACAAAATACAAAAACAGTTTGGTTAAATTTTAACCAAACTGTTTTATAGCAAATTTTTGTGAAATGGCTTCTTATTTATCGTCCAGGGCTGCAACACCGGGGAGAACTTTTCCTTCAATAAATTCAAGGCTTGCTCCGCCGCCTGTGCTTATATGTGAATAAGCTTCCGGCGCAATATGAAATTTTTCAATTGCTGCAACTGTATCTCCGCCGCCTAAAACACTTTTTGCTCCGTTTTTGGTTGCTACTGCTACTGCTTCTGCTATAGCTTTTGTTCCGTTGGAAAATTTGTCTATTTCAAAAACGCCTACAGGTCCGTTCCATAAAATAGTTTTAGCATTCAAGATAACTTCTTTTGCATTTTCTATAGCTTTAGGTCCTGCGTCAACGCCTTCCCATCCGTCAGGAATTGCACTTGCAAGGACAATCTGTGTATTTGCAGTTTCAGCAAAAGCATCACAAACTACTACATCTTCGCTTATAAGCAATTTAACGCCTTTTTCCTGTGCTTTTTTCATTAAATCATTTGCAATATCAAGTTTATCTACTTCACAGATAGAATTTCCAACGCTGAAGCCTTGTGCTTTCATAAATGTGTAGGTCATGCCGCCGCCTACAATAAGCGTGTCTACTTTATCAAGAAGGTTATCAAGAACCCCGATTTTTGTGGAAACCTTACTTCCGCCAACTATTGCAACGAAAGGTCTTTCCGGATTCTGAAGAAGACCGCCCAGCGCTGAAAGTTCTTTTTCCATTAACAAGCCTGATACAGCAGGCTTAACAAATTCTGCAACTCCTGCTGTGGAACAATGCGCTCTATGAGCTGCTCCAAAAGCATCATTTACATAAACATCAGCTAATTCTGCAAGTTTTTTTGAAAATTCAGGATCATTTTTTTCTTCTTCTTTGTAAAATCTGATATTTTCAAGAAGAGCGACTTCACCGTTTTTTAATTCTGAAAGTTTAGCTTTTACTTCTTCGCCAATGCAGTCGTCAAGCTTCATAACAGGCGAGCCGAGAAGCTCAGAAAGCCTTGTTGCTATAGGATTAAGTCTCATATCTTCTTTAAATTCGCCTTTAGGTCTGCCAAAGTGAGCCGCTACAATAACTTTTGCGCCTTTTTCTTTTAAATAATTGATTGTCGGCAAAGCTGCACGAATTCTGGTGTCATCGGTTATATTTTTGTTATCGTCAAGAGGCACATTGAGATCTTCTCTTAGTAACACTCTTTTTCCCTGTAAATCTGTTAAATCTTTGATTGATTTTTTCATTCAAACTACCCCGTAAATAATCATCCTAACAACGTTATTTTAAGGAATCAAGCCAGAAATTCAAGTATTTTTAAACAAACATATAATAACAGAGTTTATTTTTCCCTAATTAATCTTATAATTGGCGCTTTAATTTTTTTAGCTTTGTTTGCTATTTCTTGCCCTTTTTCTTTTAAAAATTTTATTACAAATTCATTTTCTTCAATTCTGTACGCTAATCATTCTTCTAAAGATGTGCCAATGGGAGCTTTAGCATGCCTTGTATACAAAGTTTGAGTTTCTTTAATAAGTACACTTGCTGCTTTTCC
>DYOT01000112.1 GCA_020720345.1 Candidatus Caenarcanum sp. | reverse complement strand
TATAGCACTGCATAAATTGTTATATTATGCGCTGTTATTGAATTTTTAACCAGACGGCTTCTAAATATATTTTGGCTTTACGAATTTACTCCGGTAATTTCCGTTGCGCCCGGAGCACTTATAGAAACATTAGAAGAATTAACATAAACTAATGTTGCGAATATGCCGCAAAAAACCAAAATTAATAATGCAATACGCGCATTAATAAGACCATAAAAACCTGATTTGCCTTTCATAATTTTTCACCCTTTCGTCCCAATACCCCTTTATTAATATAAAAACAACTTTATTAAAATTATTGCTTAATTTCAATAAAGTTGCGTAACATTAAGTTACAAAACGGCTTTTTGTTACTATTTATTTTGATGATAGAATTTTACTTAAGTTATCATCTTGTTTATAGAATTTGGAGGTCGAATTGACTGAAAAAACTACTCAAAGTACTCTTGAAACGTTAAGAAACATCAGAATTCAAAAATTAAACGATCTTGTGGACAAAGGCATAAATCCATACCCGTATACTTTTGACAGAACGGCATCAACTGCTCAATTGCATGAAAAATACAAGGATCTTCCATCAGGCGATGAGGATTCTGAGATTTTCAATGTTGCAGGAAGAATAATGGCAATGAGAAATACCGGAATGTTTATTGATTTAATTGACAGCTCCGGTAAAATTCAACTTTTTATACATAAAGATAATATTGACGAAGAAAAACTTAAACTCATCAAACTTCTTGATGTGGGCGACATAATTGGAGCCTATGGCTATGTTAGAAGAACCCCAAGGGGAGAATTAAGCGTTAAAGTTAAAGATTTTAAAATCCTTTCCAAGTCACTTTTACCCCTTCCTGAAAAATGGCATGGGCTTACTGACGTGGAAATGAGGTACAGGCAGCGTTATCTGGATATGATAATGAATCAGGAAGTCAGAGAAACTTTCCTGAAAAGAAGCCGGATTGTAAAAGAAATCAGAGACTATCTCAGCAATAGAGGTTTTCTTGAAGTAGAAACTCCTATGCTTCAGACAATTGCAGGAGGAGCAACAGCAAAACCGTTTAAAACATATCATAATACTCTTGATATGGAAATGTATCTAAGAATTGCTCCGGAATTATACCTTAAAAGACTTATGGTAGGCGGTTTGTCAGAAAAAATATTTGAAATCAACAGGAGTTTCAGAAACGAAGGCATTTCTCCAAAACATAACCCTGAATTTACAATGCTTGAATTGTATCAGGCTTACGTAGACTACAATGAAATGATGGTACTGACTGAAAATTTAATAAGTTCAGTGGCTCAAAAAGTTCTTGGAACAATGATTATAAAATATCAGGACAAAGAAATTAATCTTACTCCTCCCTGGGACAGAATGACAATGCTTGGAGCTATAAAAAAATATACTTCTGTTGATTTTGGACAGTTTCTTTCACTTCCCGAAGCCTCAGAAGAAGCTAAAAAACTTGGAGTTGAAACAGAAGAAGGCGACAAATGGGGAATAATTCTTGATAAAGTATTTGAAGCACTTGTAGAACCTCATCTTATTCAGCCAATACATATTGTAGATTACCCGAGAGATATTTCACCTCTTGCAAAACCTCATAGAGATGACAACAGGCTCGTGGAAAGATTTGAAACACGTGTAAACGGTTGGGAAATCGCAAACGCTTTCTCTGAATTGACCGATCCTATCGACCAGAGAACAAGATTTGAACATCAGGTTGCTACTAAAAGCAAGAATGATGATGAAACACCTGCTGAAGTAGATTATGATTATGTTAATGCTCTGGAATACGGAATGCCTCCTGCAGGCGGACTTGGAATCGGAATTGACAGGCTTATTATGCTTCTTACAGATTCTGCAAGCATAAGAGATGTTATTGCATTCCCTACTCTGCGCCCTAGAGGAAAACAATAATTTTATATTTTTCAAGATAAATAATTAGAAGCTGTCAGGCTAAAAAAATAAATTAACCTGACAGCTTCTTAATTTACAGATGATTTATAAAAAAAATTTTTTATAAATCATCCATGAGGTTTAGAAATAAATTAACCCCATGTTAAATCCACCGATTGATGTAGAAAACACCAAATTAAGACAAAATGTAATCAGATAGAAACAAAACAAAAGTGAAATTCTGAGGCGCTGCTGATTCGGGGAGTTCTAACGGAGTAATAAATATGAAAAATTTGGTGGTAGTAGAAAAAAAGATAGCAAGAGGAACTTTAACAAGGATTATTGATAAATTTGAAAGCACTAATCCTATTAAAGAAAGTTGCTCGGGTGTTATTAAAAATTATATTTATGTTGATCAAAAAAGAGTTTTAGTATAAAAAAACTTTAGTTTAGCTTTATAAAAAACTAACTTGACAATACTCGGGGGGGAGATTTTAATAGAAAATCCGCTTTAGAATAAAAGGCGGATTTATTATTTTTTGTTAAAAATTTAACTATACTGCCTCAAAATTAAATTTAGGATTTTTCTTGAATTTTATAAAGGCAGTATACTAAAAGGAGTTTGGTTTAAACGGCTTTTTAGTCCATATATTCCAATAAATGTCCCGCCATATTTTTATCAATATGGTTTATGTGTTTAAAAAGCCAATCAGACAATTTTTCTTTAATTACAAATACAAAAAAGCTATCAGGCTTTCCATTTATTACCTCAAGTTTTAGCTTATAAAACTCTTCGACAAATTTTTCATGCATGGCTTTATGAGCAAGATAATTAGGATAATTGTATCTTCTTTGAAGATATTCTTCTTCTCCAAAATGAATAATTATATATTCTTCAAGAAATTTTAGAGTATTAAGAACTTCCTCCTGCCCTTTGTCTTCACGCATGGCTTTTATAAGTGCATTAATCCTTCCAAACAATTCCTGATGCTGCTTATCTATTCGTTCTATTTTTGTGGAGAGATTCTGGTTCCACTCAGTATAAATCGTATCCATCTATAAATATGCCGTACAAATTAACTCAACTTTTCTATTAATATATCATCCATCTCAAAGTTTGCATATACGTTTTGTACATCATCATGATTTTCGATACTGTCTAGCAGCCTTAGCAGGTATTTTGCGTTTTCTTCCTCATCTACGTTTATCATATTTTGAGGAGTTTTTGTTTTTTCAGCGCTTTTTATTATAAATCCGGCTTTTTCAAGTTCTTCTGCCACAGACTGCATCATTTCAGGGGTTGTTAGTATTTTGTATTCATCATCTTCTGTCTGAAAATCTTCTGCTCCGGCATTTATAGCGGCATCAAAAAGCTCGTCCTGATTTACTCCTACTTTTTCTACTGAAATTATACCTTCTGGCTTGAACATCCATCCAACGCATCCTGTTTCACCAAGATTCCCGTTATTTTTATTAAAATAGCTTCTGATATCACCTGCTGTTCTATTTCTATTGTCTGTCATTGCTTCTATTATTATTGCAACTCCGCCGGGTCCATAACCTTCGTAGGTAATTTCTTCAAAATTGGAATCGGCTCCGCCTCCTGAAGCTTTCTCTAAAGCTCTTTTAATATTATCATTTGGCAGTCCGGCCTCTTTTGCTTTTTCTATAGCTGTTTTGAGCCTGAAATTTCCCGCAGGGTCAGCTCCACCTTCTTTTACTGCTACAATTATATCTCTGGAAGCTTTTGCAAAATTAACACCTCTTTGAGCATCGACTTTTGCTTTTTTATGTTTAATTGTTGACCATTTTGAATGTCCAGACATGTTTGTTTTCCTTTATAATAAATATCAAGTGCATAGATAAAAAAGAAAAAATTTTATTTAAGTTTACTTTTTTAATCGGTATACTTTATTATATTTTATCCAAGAAAAACCGTAAATGTAAATTTTTATTAATCAAAGGGGTTTAAACTGTCAACTTTTTTTATTATAATACTTTATATAATTGTGTAGTTATCTTATTAATAATTATAAATAAATCACAAGTAAGGGGTAAGGAAATGGAATCTGTAAGCAATAATAGTCCTATAATCTACGGGCAGGTTGAAAAATTTTATTATACAAATGACGGCAACGTAAAGCAGTATGAAAAAAGAGTCATAACAGGTTTACCTGCGGGTCAAGATACTAACAAATCAAGCTATAAAGTTGAAAATAATATTAACCACAATGCTATAGCTACATTAACAGGAATTACTGCAATGAGTATTCCTGTGGTTAACAGCATTATTACTGGTGCTAAGGTTAAAGGCGATACCGCCGACAAAACTATTATTGCCCTGCAAAAAGGAAAAAGTTGGGGTGCATTTCTTGCAGTTTCTTACTTATTCAATAGCGCAGCAAACCTTATCATAAACAAAATCAAGCCCTTAAGGAATTTCAGGGATAATAATCCAGGAATAACTTCAGCAGGTGTCCTTATCGGTTCTTTAGTTACAGGATCCACAGCTATGGATTATGCACTTAACCATATGCGTTCAGATAGTTTAATTAATAACAATATTAATAATATTTCCGTAAAAATTGCAGGAAACAAAACTTTTAAAAAAGTTGTAGATAACATAAGCAAATTTGCAGACAGCCCAACAGGCAGACGAACTGGTACAGCAGCTATGATAGGTGTTGGTATTCTTGCAGTCAACAGTCTTATAAGTTGGGGAAAGCCAAGATATAAATAATTCCGAATAATTTTTGCAAACTTAGAATGTGTCTTGTTAAAACCTCCAACGCCTGCAAATGAGTTCAAAAGCTTCCATCGAAGCAAAGCTCCGCTTCAGCTT
>DYOT01000111.1 GCA_020720345.1 Candidatus Caenarcanum sp. | reverse complement strand
CATTGTGATAGTGGACTTTATTATTTGTAATTGTCGCCTGTACTGCGGAGTTTGCGGAATTTAATTTTAAAAGAGAATTATTTCATCCTTTCTTCAGTTTTTCTACGTGGGGACTATTTGACGCTTACATTTTATCATTGGTTTATCCATAATAAATAAAATATAAGTTTTTTTTTAATCCGTAAACATTTTTCATTGCCCACTCGTGATATAATTAGTCATAATTAAGTTTTAGGGGCTTTTATGTACGATAATAGAATCAAGTCAATTAATGAATATAAACAAAAAATTGATAATTTCAGACCTTTATCACAACATATTTTGGAGCAATTAAAGGCATATTATAAAGTTAGCCTCACTTATACTTCAAATGCTATTGAGGGTAATTCCTTAACTGAAACCGAAACAAAAATAATTATTGAAGATGGAATTACTATAGGCGGAAAGCCTATGAAAGACCACTTAGAGGTTATAGGGCATTCTGAAGCCTATGATTTTTTATTTGAGCTTGCTAATAATCGTAAAATAACCGAAGAAGAAATTTTAAAACTTCATCACCTTTTTTACAAATCTATTAACGAACAAAAGGCAGGTGTTTACAGGGATTGTAATGTTATTATTACGGGAAGTGATTTTGAACTGCCTAAATATGGTCAAGTTCCCAAGCTAATGAAAGATTTTGCAAATAATATTCTTCAAATGAAAGAAAAATTACATCCGGTAGAGTTTGCAGCTCGTTTGCATTTGGATTTAGTTACAATTCATCCATTTGTAGATGGAAATGGAAGGACAGCAAGGCTTTTGATGAATTTGGCTTTACTTCAAGCCGGGTACAATATTGCAATTATTTCACCTGTTGTAAGAAATGATTATATTGCAGCACTTAAAGACGCTCAAATAAATAAAAATGATACTCTGTTTATAAATTTTATTTCAGAAATGGTTCTTGAATCTCAAAAAGATTATTTAAGGCTGATTAATGCACTGATTTAAAATTTAATTCCAGTATTATACAGGGTGAAAATAACTTTATTTTTGCCGAAATACTTGTAAAATTCATTTCAGGCGAGTGTGATAAAATATTTTGATAAAGAACAAAAACAAAACTTAAATCTGTTGTAATGAATAAAAATAAGAATATATTTACTTTTAAAATTATTATTATCCTGCTTTTATGTATTTGTCTTAAAAGCCAGTCTTTTGCTGCAATTTCAGAAATAATTTATGATGATTGCTATATAATTAAAACTTTTGGAACAAAAACAGGTTATTTATGCGCTATTCAACGAGAAAAAAGTGAAAAAGGCAAAAAATATATAGTTACTGAAAGGCATTTATATCAAAAAATTAAACGTTCAAGCGAATTTGTCGAAATAACACAGGAGACGAGTTACGTAGAGGATAAATCTGGAAATCCTGTTTCCTTTGAGACAAAGTTAAACAGCTCGGGAGAAAATACAGCAATTGCCGGTAAATTTATTTCTGATAATGAAATTTCTGTTGATTTTAATATAAATGGCGTTAAATCTTCAAAAAATGTTAAATTCAAAGAAAAAATTCTTTTTCCTTATGCAATAGACGAGCTATATAAATATCCTGACAGCAAAACTGTGAATTATTCGACAATCGAACCGAGCCTTGATATTAGGGTAATAAAAGTAAAAACTGAAAGTCAGGGGCAGGAAAACCTTAGTATTGACGGATTGAACCATAATTACTATAAATATAAGACTTCTACAAATATTCTTCCCGGAATTGCGAGCTATGAGTGGAGAGATAGGAACGGTAAGGACGTTAAAGAAAGCATTCCTCTGCTTAAAATAGAGCAAATTCTGGCAAATAAAAAGGAAATAATGAATATTTCCGGTGAAATTAATGATGAGAACAATTATGATTTGTTTTCGGGAAGTTTAATCAGTGTTAATAAAGCCATAACAGATCCTGATTTATTAAATCAGATAGATTATAAAATAAAAATTTCCGGCGATATGGATACAGATAATCTTTTTATTAAGGATGAAAGACAGAAGATAAGCAAATTGGATAAGGGTACAATTTATCTGACGGTGAAAACTGAAATACCAGAGGCTCAAAGCTTTACATGTCCTGTTGACACAAAAAACCTTGAAGAGTATTTAGAATCCGGTCCTTTTATTATGCCTGACAGCGATAAAATTTCTGTAGCAGCAAAAATTCTTGGTGCAGGAGAAACAGATGCATATATTCTGGCTAAAAAAATGGAAGCCTGGGTTTTTAATAACATAGCAAACAAAAATTTTTCGTATGATTTTGCCAATGCTATAAAGGTTCTTGAAACAAAAACCGGAGATTGTACTGAACATGCTGTACTGCTTGCGTCTTTTCTTCGGGCTGCAGGAATCCCTTCAAAGATTGTCGTGGGTTTGATGTATACAGAGATTCCAAAGCCTGCTTTTGGCTATCATATGTGGGTAAAAGCATATGTAGGAAATGGCAGATGGGTAAATTTGGATGCTACCCTACCTTACAAAAATTTTGTTCCTGTCCATCTGGCAATGGCTGAAAGTCCTTTAAATAATATTTCTGACAGAGCTGACCTTTTTATTAATGTCTTTAAAAGTTTTTCCGGTATTAAAATAGAAATTTTAAACGCTGATAAGCCTGTAGTTACAACCCTTGATAATGGCATAATTAAAATAAATCCTGATAATTCAGGAAGTACTGATTATTTAGTTGTAAAAACCGGCAAGACAGAGAATGCAAATATAAAAGAAATTTCTTTAACGGGGCTTAGTGAACAGGATTATGCAAAAAGCGCTTTTTATAATTTTACAAAAGGAGAAATTATAAAAGCTTCGGATGAATTTAATATCAATTACAATTTGATTCCTGAAGGCGATGATTTTTCTCATATGAAACTTGGCTTAAAATTATCGGAACTTGGTTTTTTTAATCTTGCTTTAAAAACTTTTAACGATGTAAAAGATAAAGATATATGGGGATTAAAAATTTATAATAGTCAAAAACTCCATTTTCCCGAGAAAAAATATTCTCCTTCAAATGAGAGGATTATCTGTGATGTTATAAGCAGGATTAAATTTCAGAACCTGCCTGATGAAAGTATTAAGTTAATTAACCAGAACAAAAAAAGTTTTCAAAATGATGATTACGCGCATTATTTAACCGCAAAAGCATATATTTTAAAAAATAAGCTTGAATTAGCCCAGAATGAGCTGCAAAAAGCTCTTAAACTTGATCCTGAGAATATGACTTACAGAATGGAACTGGCTAAAATTTATACTCAAAGAAACAGCTATAAATCGGCAGAAAGAGAATTTAATCTTGTAAATAAAATCGCCAAAAAAGAAGAAATACAGGATAAAGAGTTTTGGCAGGAATTTAATGAGCAAAATTACTGGATGAAATTTAAGGCTGAAAGAAATAATCCATTAAAAAGCAAATTTTATAAAGCTAAATATTATGAAACTAAAGGGGAATATAATGTTTCGCTGGAAATTTTAAATGAATTGACAAAAGGAAATATTGAAAAAATTAATATATTAAGTGAAGAAGGAAAAAGAATAATCAGCTCGCTGGAAACTAAAGGCAATGTTTATCTCAAACAAAATCAGCCTGATAGGGCTGAAGAGATTTTTAAAAAAATTCTTAAGTTTGATGAAAAAAATAGCGCAGCTTTAAAAGGACTCGGGGATATTTATTTGCTTCAAAAGGATAATAAGGCTGCATTTGAGCAATATACAAAGGTTTTGGAAATTCAGTCTGATAATGACGATGTAAAGTTGAAACTGGCTGAAATTTGCAAAAATACGGGAAAGGAAGAACAGGCTAATAAATATTACGCTCAGGTATTAAGCGATGCGCCTCTGAACCCTGAAGCCAATTATAATCTTGGTCTAATGTGTTTAAGGAAAGGAGATACTGAAGAAGCAGAAAAACAGTTTAAAAAAGCTCTTTCGGTTAATCCCCTGAATTCTTCAATATGGGTGGATCTTGCAGTAATTGAAATTACAAACAAGAATTATGTCCTCGCAAGAAATTATTTAAACCCAATCAGTTATATAAATGAAAAGAATCCTTATTACTACTATTATTTGGGATTAATTGACAAATCAGAAGGAGATTTAAGCTCCGCCAGAGATAATTTTGACAAGGCATTACAACTAAAGCCTGATTTCGATGAAGTAAATCAGGCTTTAGAAAGTTTATAATTTAATATGAAATTCTAAGCGGAATATATAACCGTTCCGGTTTTTAAAATATCCTCGCAAAAACCGCTTTTATCATTTTCAAGTTCCAATAAAACAGGTTCAATTCTGCTGTCTATTTCTCTTCTTAATTTATACAATTTATGAAAACTATCCCAATAATCGTCTCCAATCCTGTCAAATATAATAGCAATATCGATATCACTGTCATCTCCAGCTGTACCTTTAGCGTAAGAGCCATACAGTACAATCATTTCAGGATGAAAGGCTTCAATTACAAGCTGGGAGTACTTTTTTACTTTTTCTATAACTTCTTTATAGTCCATTCCAGTTCACACTCCGTTAATTTTATAATTTCGGCGCATTTTTCATCGGTAAGAATTTGAAGGAGTTTTTCTTTTGTTGTCGGATATCTTGCCTCAATATTTAGTGGTTCAAGAAAATCAATAAAGTCTTTTTGTTCGTCAGTCATATCAGTATAAATGCCGGATTTTTCGGCTAATACGGTTAAATTATGAGTATACGGGGGATTATCGGTTTTTACTGTAACATAATAAGCTTTAAAAATCTTTTCGATTGTTTGATGGCACATAAAACCGACATATAAAAATCTTTTTGAATAGTA
>DYOT01000110.1 GCA_020720345.1 Candidatus Caenarcanum sp. | reverse complement strand
TACTATTAGAAATGTATAAAAACTTGGAGGTCACAAATTGTGACCTCAGGCAAAATCAGCTAAAATACAGAGTTATAAATGTAAAGGAGTTAAATCATGAGACCAAAGGTTTTAATTACTGATAAAATTGATAAAATTGCAGGCGATATTCTTTCAGGTGTTGCCGATGTGGATTTTAAGGACACTTTGCCTGAAGACGAACTTATAAAAATCATAGGCGATTATGACGGTTTTATGGTGAGAAGCCAGACGAAAGTAACCCCGAAAATTCTTGAAGCCTGCAAAAATATGAAAATTATAGGCAGAGCAGGGGTTGGCGTTGATAATATAGACCTTGAATCCGCAACTAACAAAGGTATTATTGTTGTAAATTCCCCTGAGGGAAATACAACAGCAGCGGCAGAGCATACAATAGCCTTAATGCTTTCTATGACAAGATATATTCCTGAAGCCGATGCTTCAATAAAAGCAGGTAGATGGGATCGTGCAAAGTTTACCGGCACAGAAGTTTTTAATAAAACTCTCGGAACTGTAGGGCTTGGTAAAATCGGTTCCCGTGTGGTAAAAACAGCAGTTGCTCTTGGAATGAAAGTACTTGTTTATGACCCTTATATTACAGCCGAGAAAGTAGAAGAATTAGGCGCAACTCATGCAAAAAGCCTCGATGAATTCTGGGGAGTGTGCGATTTTATTACGATTCACTCACCAAAAACAAAAGAAACAGCATATTTAATAAATAAAAATACATTAAACAGGATGAAAAAAGGTGTCAGGATAATTAACTGCGCAAGGGGCGGGATTATTGACGAGGACGCACTCAAAGAAGCAATAGAGTCAGGACATGTTGCAGCAGCAGCATTGGATGTGTTTGAAAAAGAACCGATTGACCCGAATAGTCCTCTTTTAAAAACCAACGGATATCTTGTATTGACACCGCATCTAGGAGCAAGCACAGAAGAAGCACAGCTTAATGTTGCTATAGATGTTGCAGAGCAAATAAGAGATGTTTTATCCGGTAAATCTGCCAGAAGTGCGGTAAATATTCCGTCATTAAGAGCTGATATTCTTGAGCCTGTTAAAGAATACATGAATCTTGCAGAAAATCTCGGACTGTTTGTTAGACAAATAAGCGAAGGCGGCATAAAACAGGTAAAAATCACCACAAGAGGTATTCTCGCAAATTATGACACAGCTCCTCTTAGAGTTGCCGTGCTTAAAGGCATTCTTTCCCACAGCCATGAAGGTGTAAATTATGTAAATGCGCCTATAATTGCCAAACAGAGAGAAATAGATATTGTTGATGCAAAATCAGAAAAATCAACAAATTATGTAGGACTTATAGATGTTCAATTAATTACTGATGCTGGGACTCACACTGTTTGCGGGGCAATGATTGCGCCTAAAACTCCAAGAATAGTGAAAATTGATGATTTTATTACAAGTTTTGAAATTGCAGAAAATATTTTAATTGCCCCTCACCATAACAAGCCCGGCATGATTGCCAGGGTTTCAACTGTGCTTGGCAATAATAGCGTAAATATAAGCATGATGATGGTCGCCAAAAAACAGGAAAAAGCAGGCACTGAATCAACTATGATTATGACAACGGACGAACATATCGGACCGGAATTACTTGAAGAAATCAAGCAAATTGACGGCATTTACGATGCAAAATCCATTTATTTAATGCCTGAGAAAATAAAATTAATTTTTGTTACAATTAATTGAATTTACTAGCAACTTTTTTGGATTTTGGTTTTTAAACATATAGAAAATAAAAAAATCTTTTATTGAGGATGTAATAGGGTTTTAAAGGAAGCTGTAAAAGGCTTCCTTTAAGTTTTATTATATAATTCGATATAAAACAATAAACTCACTAATTATTTTTATGCAATAATTACTTTTGATTTAATAATTAAACTTAGGATAAAAAAAAATTAAATCCTGGGGCTAATTAAAGTTTTATAAATAAAATGCGATAATATAAGGGAGACAAAAGTAAAATGGTGGGAATTATGACAGTTGAGCCTGTTAATAATACAGAAAAACAAATCAAAAAAACAAATACGCCATTAATAATTGACTTTTTGCACGCCATTAATAAAATAAAAAAATTGGACGGGGTTTTGGGAATAAATATTTTTCCTAATAATAACAATGATTGCATGAATTTATATATTACTGTTAAAGAAGAGAAAATCGAATTAAATGACCAAATTTTTTCTTCTATAGTTCACTGGCAAGAAGATTATTCTGAATTTATTGAAACACATATATTGGAAGAAAATGAAAGTCATTACATACCACAAGGTGCATTTATCCTGTAATGAAGAAGATTTTTGAGGATTATTTATCTAAAAGCAAAGACAATTACAATTTTTTTGAAGAATTATATAAAAAAAATCTTCAAATAGATTGGCAGATGACAATTTTGTTTTATAGCATTCTTTGTTATATAAAAGCATATTTTTATGAATTAAACGAAGCATTTGCTGAGCAAATGAATTCGCATGTTTCTATTCAAAGCTTTTTAAGTCAGGAAAAAACAACAAAAAGACTGGGTATTTTTGACTTGTATTATCCTATTTATTGTTACTCTAGAGATGCCAGATATAAATATAAAAAAATTAAGAAATTTCATATAGAAGATTCATTAAAACGTTATTATAAAATCAAAGAACTGTTGAAAATTTGAAAAACATATAACAGGATAATAATATGTTAAATATCAAGCCTTCTCTGGAAGAAATAAAAGAAAAGCATTCAGAAAGCACAGGTAAATTACTTATTCCTGTGTGGACAGAAATAATTGCGGATTTAGAAACCCCGGTTTCTGCCTATAATAAAGTTTGCAAGGATAAAAAATACGGTTATCTTCTGGAATCAGCAGAAGGCGGTGAATCTTTCGGGCGCTATTCTTTTATTGGCATAGACCCTTTATTTGTTTTGAAGTCTGAAGAGAATAAATCCGTTATATGCAGTTTTCCTGAAAACAAGCCTGTAATGGAATCAAACGACCCTTATGAGCTATTAAATTTATTTTTGAAAGAATATTCAGCGCCTGAATTTGATATCCCTATGTTGCCAGGGGCTGTAGGGTATTTCGGATTTGATACAATCAGATATATTGAACCAAAATTAAAAGCCAGTTATGAAAAAATTGAAAAATGCGAAAGCTTTCCCGATGCATATTTTATGATAAGCGGAAATAGCTTAGCTTTTGACCATGTAAAGCATAAAATTTATGTCATTAGCAATATAGCTGTTGAAAATATAAGCGATTTGGAAAAGTCTTATGAAAAAGCAGTAATAAAAATTACTGAAATTATTGATAATATGTCGTCAGGACATAATTTGCAGCCTATAAGCCTTTCGGCTAAACCAAATAACATGGAAGTTTCCTCAAATATTTCAAAAAAAGAGTGGATTGACGCAATTAATTGTGCAAAAGAGCACATAAAAGCAGGCGATATTTTCCAGGTCGTGCTTTCTCAGAGATTTTGCATAGAAAAGGAAAATTTGGATAATTTCAGTATATATAGGGCTTTAAGAAGTATTAATCCTTCTCCTTATATGTATTTTCTTAATTTTAACGATTTTACAATTGTAGGTTCTTCTCCCGAAGCGCTTGTAAAATGCTCCAAAGATGGAATAGTCAGCACAAGACCTATTGCAGGGACAAGAAAGCGTGGAAATACTATAGAAAGAGATCTGGATCTGGAAACAGAACTCATAAATGACCCGAAAGAAAGGGCTGAACATGTTATGCTCGTTGACCTTGCAAGAAATGATCTCGGCAGGGTTTGCGAGTACGGATCGGTAAAGGTCAATAGATTTATGGTTATTGAAAGATTTTCTCACGTAATGCATATTGTAAGCGATGTTTGCGGTAAATTAAAAGAAGGCTTAAGCTCTATTGAACTTTTAAAAGCATGTTTCCCTGCAGGAACAGTATCAGGCGCGCCTAAAGTCCGTGCAATGGAAATTATTTATGAGCTTGAAAAATCGGCAAGAGGACCGTATGCTGGATGCATCGGATATCTTGGATTTAATAATGAGGTAAACGTTGCAATAACTTTAAGAACAATGCTTATCAGGGATAATAATATTTTTATTCAGGCAGGAGGAGGTATCGTTGCAGATTCCGACCCTGATCTTGAATATTTAGAATCCCAAAACAAAGCCGCAGCCTTAATTCAGGCAGTGAAGCAGTTGAAGTAGCTAATCTTTTATATTTTCCCTTTGGATAATTTTTATACTACTAAATCCAAGTGCTCAGCTTCTATATAGCCAATTTTTCCATCAGGAGTTTTAGCAGTTATATATCGACCATTATTAAGATGTGGTTCAATTTTATCAGCAATAACTTTTGCGCCTTCGCCTCCAAACACGTCAAATGCTTCTACTGCTTTCTTTAAGACTCTGGGTTCTACAGTTCCACATTCAGATTGTTCATTTCTTGTTATTACTTTTTTTATTGCTTCAAGCTCTTCTGGCTTCAGCTTTACAATTTTATTAACAGCGTCGCCAACTTTCGGGCAAGCTCTTTGTCAAATCCCATCCATAAATAAAACTTGATCTTTGTTGTAGCCATTAAAACTATGGTTCTACTGTAAGCGCCAAATAGTCCCCACGTAACCAATGCCTTTTTGCTTAAAAATATTGCATCAAATTTTTTCTGCAAAGTCGAATTATTGTAACGATTTTCATTGGGATCATTTTGAAAAACTCGAAATCATGCTCCCACAGCAAACGTTTTAAGCCAGATAAAAAATTATCGTTCACTTTCCACCACCAAAAACCTCAAAAAAGGAGCAACTTATACTGCCTCAAAATTAAATTTAGGATTTTTCTTGAATTTTATAAAGGCAGTA
>DYOT01000109.1 GCA_020720345.1 Candidatus Caenarcanum sp. | reverse complement strand
GCTGGCGCTCCAAGATTTGACCTTCCAAACTTAGGCTTAACCGATGCAAGAAGGGGTTATCTCCTTGTAGCTCAGTCTAATACAGAAGGAATAATAGAATATTTCACCGGCACAACAGACGGTGAAGCAATGGTTATTGATATTCCTAATGGCGCAGCATGGAGCTACAGAGCAGTTTGGAATGCAAGAAATAACAATGCTAACACACCAACCGGTTATGTAGGCGGCGTTTATTCTGACAATGGAACATCAATTTCTTCTGCAGAAGCAGCAATTGCTTACTCATTTAATGGTAATGCTTCTACTCCTGCTAATGGCGTAGGTCTTGCTGTTGCGACAAATATCCAGGTTGATGCGCTTTATGAAGGTGACCCACAGCCTGTTGCTATTTATCCTCCAAATGAATTTGAAACAGCATTCTTTGTTACACCTCTTAATGGAACCTCACAGGATTTAAGAAGTGGTAACACAACAGCTTATGCTGGTCTTTACTACGCTGAAACCGGAAACCTCTACGGTGTTTTTGACAGAAATGAAAACCCAGTATCTGGCGGACAGCAGATCGCAATTTGCTGTACAGCAAGAATTGCATTAACAGATTTTGCTGGCAATGCAAACTATTGGGGTTCTTGGTTTTTACCACAGGGCGGTTGGGCATATATAAGACTTAATGATGCTGCCGCAGCTGGTTCTGCAGCTCTTTACAATGCAATTGTATTCAAATTACAGTACGGCGCCAACTCAACATTGTCTCCTGGCAGAATGATTAATGCTGCTGATCTTGTTAAATCATTCAGAGGCGATTATTTCACAAATAGATAATTTATCTTAAATAACAGATATTTGTCTTCAAAATAAAAGGGGGAGGTAACTCCCCCTTTTTTATGCTTTAATGGGAAAATGGGGTAACCAAATGATTAGAAAAGTCTATGTGTGTCTGATAATATTTTTTCTTTTTTTTAATCTAAATGCTTTTTCAAAGGATTTAGAACCTATTGTTAGTTTCCAGGGCAGACCAGCAGTTTTTGAAATTGATACTTATACCGGTGAACCTTACTTAGGTTATTATATAAATGATGAAACCTTTACTATAAAGTCAATAAAAAGAAATATTGATGTTAAAGTGTCTGCCAAGGGTTTTAACGCAGACGGAGTAAAGCTGATATTTACAGAGAATGAAGTTTTGGTTGCCTGGAGACCAAAAGAGGCGTCAACAGGCTATAAATATTTGTATTTTGACAGATATAATAAAAAAGATTTATCTTTTATAGACAGAAAAACTTTAAATACTGAAAAAGATGTTTTATTGCCTATAAATTTATATAAAAATGAAAATAATGTATTAGTTTCATGGGTTGATGAGAGAAATACAAAAATGTCAACGACATTTATAAATTTTTCCAATGATAGCGGAAAAACATTTAATGATGTTGATGTAAGTGTTGGTGGAGACCAGCATCTTTTTAATTCTTCATTGTTAAGCACATCAGGGACAAATTATATCTTTGGAACCGGATGTGTGAGGCAAAAAGAAGATGAAAAAAAGTGTGGTATTGTTGTTAGAAAAAGCAAGGATTTAAAAAACTGGGAAGATGGCGATATAATAGAGGAATTGACAGAATGGACACCATCTGTGATTGATTCTGTTGAAACTTCAAAAGGCGCATTAGTTTTTTGGGCAGGTTTCAGAGGGTTATATTGCTCCAACAATTATGATAATGCAACAGGATGGCACGTAAGCCCATTGCCAAAAACTGAAGATATGTCCATTAGCAAGTTATCTTACTTAAAAGACAAAAATAGCGCTATATATCTGGCGGCAAGTTATAAAAAGAATTTAGAACCTGATGTTAAGGATGAAATTTTTCTTTATAAGTCTTCAGATGACGGACTTTCATGGTCAGAGCCTTTGCCTCTAAGGCATTATCCTTACAAAAAGACAACAGCTACAAATCCGGATTTAAAGCTTTTAGAGAATGGCACATTAGTTCTTGTTTGGCAGGATCACAGATTTATAAGGGGTAATATATTTATGAATTATTCTAAAGATGGTGCTACATGGCTATCAGAAGATATTAATTTGTCTCAAACTCCTGCCGGCTCAAAAAATGATATGTACCCTGAAGTTAAGGTATCAAAAAACAATATCTTTGTAATCTGGTATCAGGCTATGGACGATGGTTTGCGTGGAGAAAGAAAAATTTTTTATAAGGAAGTAAATTTATAATGAAGAATCTGAATATTTTCTTTTTTTCTTTTATGTTGTTGTTAGTATGGTCCTGTGATGATATGAGTCAAAAAGATAAGGTAAAATCTTCTGAACCACTCAAAAAAGAGTCGAAACAAGAGAAAGTTTTAACTTCACTGGACAAAGAAGAAATGCTTAAAAAAAGAGTATTTGACTTCTGGCAGGCAAAAGTAAATTCTGACAGAGAAAAGCAGTATGATTTTTATGATCCTTTCTTTAAGTTTCATGTTTCAAAAGATAACTTTAAAACAATGGGAACTAACATAAATTATGAAAATCCTCAAATTCAGGAAGTTATTATAGAAGGCAATGTTGCAAGTTCAAAGGTTACTGTTGTTTACTTTGGAGAGCTTCCTGGCAGGTTAAAACCAGTTGCAATTGAAAAAACACCCGCAGAAATTAATCAGACATGGCTTTTTATGGATGAGAACTGGTATTTGGAGTTTATAGATAATATTAATGAAACCAAATTTACGAGGTATTAAACAATTTTTTTTCTATAAAATTTGAATTAAATTTTTAATCCACACAAGAGGTATTAAATTTGAGAATTGGTCATTTTTTTTTATTATTTTTTTGTCTTCTTTCATTAAACACTATTTATGCCCGGGAAATTGAAATAAAGTCCATACAGGACGCAATAAAAAAAAATAACGCAAAATGGATTGCTTCTCAAAATAGAATAACAAAGCTTCCTGAAGAGCAGATAAAAAAACTTTTTGGATTAAAAAATCTTTCTTACCATAAGAACCAGCCTAACATTATTTTTTATAGCGCAGAGGAAGTATCAGCATTTATTCCTTCTTCTTTTGACTGGAGAAATAAAGATGGAAAAAATTATGTGACATCTATCAAAAATCAGGGAAGCTGTGGAGCCTGCTGGGCATTTTCCACAGCAGCAGCCCTTGAATCCTATATATTAATTGCAGATAATACTTCAGATATTGATTTAAATCTTTCAGAGCAGGTTTTGCTTTCCTGTAGTAATTCAGGGGATTGTGTAGGGGGTTATTTGCAGCTTGCCTCTGACTTTCTTATTAGTAGAGGCATACCTTTAGATAGCTGTTTTCCTTATGTTGGTTATCAGGAAGCCTGTTCAAGCTCCTGTGGTAACTGGTATGAATCTGCCTATAAAATTGATAACTGGATTTATGTTTCAAATGGGCCTGCGGCTCCTGAAATATTAAAAGAGGCGTTATTTAAATATGGACCCTTAATTGTTGCCATGGATATATACGGAGATTTTTTGGCTTATGAGTCAGGGATTTATCAGCATGTATGGGGTAATTTTTTAGGAGGACATGGTGTTTTAATAGTTGGATTTAATGACGCTGAACAATATTTTATCGTAAAAAATCAGTTTGGCAATGATTGGGGCGAGGATGGTTATTTCAGGATTTCATATACAGAATTAATAAGTGATGTAGATTTCGGATATATTACGCTTGCTTATCACAAAAACAAAAATAAGTTATTTGTTAATAAAACCGGTAATGGTGTTGTGTCTGATAATTTTGGACAAATAAATTGTGGTTCAAATTGCGTTGCCGAATATCCTCTGGGTTACAGGGTAACGCTTTTTGCAACTGGTGAAAATTTCAGGGGTTGGTCAGGGGAAGGTTGCAGCGGCACAGGCACATGCACATTGGATATATTCAGGACAAATAACGTCTCTGCAATCTTTAGCAATATGAATATTCATCCCCAAACTACAGGGAAACTGAATATTGACAATAAATCTGATATATTATCGTTGGATGCAGCAAACCAGATTTTTTATACAACAGATTTATTTAATTGGTATCAAATCCCAGGACAGTTAAATATAATTACAACAGGAGATTTTAATAAAGATAGCCGTGATGATTTAGCAGGATTAAATTCAAGCGGATATATTTACTATACAACAGATTTGGTTTCATGGCATAATATTCCCGGGGTGTTAACGTATTTAATAAGCGGGGATTTTAACGGAGATGGAAAAAAAGACCTTGCAGGATTAAATTCAAGTGGTTGTGTCTATTATACAACGGATTTGGCTTCATGGCATAATATTCCCGGGGTGTTAACGTATTTAATAAGCGGGGATTTTAACGGAGATGGAAAAAAAGACCTTGCAGGGTTAAATTCAAACGGTTATGTCTATTATACAATGGATTTGGTTTCCTGGCATAATATTCCCGGGGTGTTAATACATTTAATAAGCGGGGATTTTAACGGAGACGGCATGGAAGACCTTGCAGGATTAAATAGCGAAGGACATATTTACTATACAACAGACTTGAATTTCTGGCATAATATTCCTGGAGTGTTAACACATTTAATAAGCGGAGATTTTAACGGAGATGGAAAAAAAGACCTTGCAGGTATTGATATTAACAGCGTAATATTTTATTCAACTGATTTAACACAATTTATTTTAATTCCAGGATTTTTAAAAGAAATAATTGCAGCAGATTTTGATGGAAACGGAAGAGATGATTTAGCTGGTATTAATTTAGAAGGTAAGTCTTATTACACAATAAATCTAAAAGATTGGATACAGCTTTAATTGATTACAGATTGAATTATTTGGGCTGTTAGGGATTCGAACCCCAGACCAATTGATTAAGAGTCAACTGCTCTAC
>DYOT01000108.1 GCA_020720345.1 Candidatus Caenarcanum sp. | reverse complement strand
AAGCTTTTAAAACACATTTGCCGGTTTTTCTGAAAATTAAACTCATTCCAGTATACAAAGAATAATACCTAAATAGGTATTATTTTTGTATTCCTTCAAATTTATAATGAGAATTATCAAGATTGGGGGAACTATGAAAGTTTTATTTTGCACTGACGGTTCTGAAACTTCCTGGTATGCAATTAAAAAATCGCTCACGCTTATAAAAAAAGGTTTTGAAATTGATATAGTAACTGTAATAGAGACAGATTTTTTAACAACTTATGTAACTTTTCCATATGATGTAGAAGAAGGTTTTCCAGAGTTTAAAAACGCTGCTGAAAAATTGCTGGAAAAGACCGCAAATTTCATAGAATCAAAAAATTTTAAAGTTGGCGAAAAAATGCAGCTTGAGGGTCATGCAGCTGATATGATTATGGAATTAATTCATGGAGGTCGTTATAGTGCTATTATTCTTGGCTCTCACGGAAAAAAAGGATTTAGAAAGTGGATTGGCAGTGTAAGCAGTAAAATTTCACAAAAGTCACCTGTTCCTGTTTTAATTGTAAAACCTGTAAAAAATTATGAATCCGAAACTTTGAAAATCTTGTTAACTGTTGACGGTTCTCAAAATTCTTATAATGCTGTCAGGAAATCTATGGAAATTATTGATTTTGAGACTGGCTCTGTTGAGGTTTTATGTGTTAAAGCAGGGATTGAAGAATTTCCATATGAAATAAGGGCAGATGAACTCTGGATAAGACGATGCCTTGAAAAACAGGATGAAATTATGAATGAAATTCTTGAAAAATCTTCGATAATTCTTGAAGAAAATAATATTAAACCTGCTAAAAAAACATTGCTTGAAGGTAATCCGGCAGAAGAAATTTTAAAATATACAGAAACAAATCAAAAAGATTTGATTGTAATGGGTTCTCATGGAAAGGAAGGATTATCCGCTCTTCTTCTTGGGAGTATAAGTAAAGCTGTGCTTGAAAATACAAATATACCTGTGTTAATTATTCACAACAAGCCTGTATAAAGCTATTTTTTGTCGGATAAAATAAATAAACTAATAATATCTTCCAGATCGCGGGCTTTTTTTCTAAATTGCTGAATTTCCTGCTCAAGCATTTTAATTTTCATTTTATGTTCTTCAATTGAACTAATATTGCCTTTTACGCTGTTTTCAAGTTCTTCCTGCGCCATCTGGGCATTTGCAAGAACTTTATTTATGGAAATACCCATGGCTTCCATAGTATGCTTGATAATTTGAGCGCCTGTCTGCTTTGTTACCCCTGGAGGAAGTTTGGTTACAAGCTCCACAAGAGTATTAATGTTTGAAGAGTCAATAAGTCCTTTATTTGTTATAATTTTTTGGTCATTCTGTTGTGGAGAACTATTATAATCTTCATAAGGATAACTGGATGAACCGGAGGAAGCCGCTTCCTGAATATAATTATACTCTCTATAATCAGGTTCCTGATAAGAATTATAAGATGAAAATTCTTCAATTTCATCATCTTTAGTTGTTTTAAGAGCTTCTATTATTCTTTTGCCAACGCCTTCGGGCATTTTATTCTGTCTTTCAAACGCCATTTAACTCTCCTCCTTTTTTATTAACTTTCCATTATATTTATTATAGTAAATTTTATAAAAAAATTCAAAATTGTAATATTTTGGTAGTATAGTGCTCTCAAAAAGTAATTAGGAAATGAAATTATTTTTGTAAAAGCACTATGCCTTATTAGGAGCGTTTTTCAGAAAAATTCGGCTTTGCCGGTTTTCCTGAAAATAAACTCGTTTTAATATAATAAAAAAGTTTTATTTTGAAGAAGTTTGGAGGCGTTGTTCTAATAGATCCCATTTTCCGCATGTTCCGCCCCATCTGGCAATAATATCTCCTTTAACGTCTTTTGGAGTTAAAGGAGTTTGAGGCTCAGTTTCCCCCTGCACAATGGTAATAACTTCGCAGCTGTTTGCGCAATCACCGCATTCATGGGTGTAGGAAGAAAAATTGAAATCTTTTACTTCCCATCCTTTAAATTTGGTTTTTACTTCTGTAAACTGGTAATTTTCCATTGCCAGAATAGCTGCTCCTATTGCGCCCATTGTTTGGTGATGTTGTGGAACTACAATCTCTGTTTTAAGGGATTCCTCAAAGGCTTTAACCATGCCGGAATTCGAGGCAACACCGCCCTGAAAGGCAACTGTTGACAGAATTTCTTTACCAAGGGCAAGATTGCTGAGGTAATTTCTAACAAGAGCCTGACAAAGACCGTATAAAAGATCTTGAATAGCATAACCGAGCTGTTGTTTGTGGATTAAGTCGCTTTCAGCAAAGACACCGCATCTTCCCGCAATTCTTGCCGGTGATGTTGATTTTAGGGCTGTTGAACCAAATTCATTTATAGGAACATTTAACCTGCTTGCCTGCTGGTCAAGAAAACTTCCTGTACCCGCAGCACAAACCGTATTCATTGCAAAATCTGTAACAATCCCGTCCCTTATAATAATAATTTTACTGTCCTGTCCGCCAATTTCAAGAATTGTCTGGACTCCCGGAATGTGTATACTTGCTGATACGGCATGGGCTGTAATTTCATTTTTTATTATATCAGCTCCAACAAGCGCTCCGGCAAGCTGCCTTCCGCTTCCTGTAGCACCGACACCGAGAACTTTATACTCTTCTTTACGTTGATCTACAAGTTTTTTCAAGCCTTCCTGTATAGCTAATACAGGTTTCCCCGAAGTTTTTAGCATTACGCTGTCTATAAATTTGCCGGTTTCATCTATAACAGCAACTTTTGTCGTTACAGAACCAACGTCTATCCCTAAAAATGATTTGCGAGCCATTATTTTCTTTCCTCATGATTATTTTTCTTATAGAGATTTATATCTTATGACAAAAGTTTATAAATTAAAATCAATTATGCGGATATAATATTTAGGTAGCGCAATTTAAGGACTCATAGTCATAGGCAAACTTCAGTTATTTTATAGCCTTAAGACTATTACTTATGAAAAGTGATGACCATCACTAATATTAAAAGTTCTTCATAAAGTGGCTTTTATTGCTTTATAATATCTATACTGTAAATCTATTAATTTTTTGAGGACGGTTAAAATGAATTTTCAACCATACGTTGACATGCTCGGCAAATGGCTTATCACAAGCGGTATACCTATTATAATTATAGTCATTCTTTTAACTCTGGCTTTTAAATTCGCTAATATATTAATCGAAAAATATTTTAACAATATAATAAAATCCAGCAAGGATACAGAGCTTGAAAAAAGAATCAATACGTTTAAATCAGCAATAAAGTCGATAATAAATATTCTGGTTTTTATTGTTGGAATGATGATGATACTTGATAAACTAGGTATAGACATTAAACCTATACTTGCAGCAGCAGGCGTTGTCGGTGTTGCTGTCGGTTTCGGCTCCCAAAGACTGATTGAAGATATTATCAGCGGGTTTATTATTCTAATCGGTGACCAGATTAGAGTTGGTGATGTAGTAGAAATTGCCGGCAAAAGCGGACTTGTGGAAAAAGTCGACCTTAAAATGACCACTTTAAGGGACATAGAAGGTAATGTGCATTATATAAGAAACGGCAAAATAGATATAGTTACAAACAAGACAAAAGATTATTCCTGTTATGTCTTTGATATAGGCTTTTCATGCCGTGAAAATATTGATGAAGTTATTGATGTAATAAAACATACCGCTGAAGAATTAAGAAATGCTAATGAATATCAAGATGATATTTTAGAACCTATAGAAATATTCGGACTTGATAAATTTTCTGATTCTATTGTAGTAGTTAAGGCAAGAATAAAAACAAAACCTTTAAAACAATGGGTTATAGGCAGGGAATTCAACAAAAGGCTTAAAAAGAGATTTGATGAGTTAAATATTGATAATTCCTATTGTTCATTAAATACTGTAAATAATTCGGTGTAAAAAGTCTGAATATAAGGATAAAAAATGGCAATTACAGATAAAATAGACATAATAAATAAAATAAACAGGCTTAAAATCGAAAAAAAAGCAGTTATACTTGCGCATTGTTATCAAAACATAGAAATTGACGAAGTGGCAGATTTTGTCGGAGACTCACTTGGACTTAGCCGTCAGGCTGCCGAAACTGATGCAACTATTATTGTTTTTGCCGGAGTATATTTTATGGCTGAGACGGCAAAAATTCTTTCTCCTGACAAAAAAGTTCTGCTTCCAAGGCTAGAATCAGGCTGTCTTATGGCAGATATGATTAATGCAGAAGAATTAAGAGCGTTTAAAGCTCAATACCCCGGCGCCCCTGTTGTATGCTATGTAAATTCGACCGCAGAAGTTAAGGCGGAATCCGATATTTGCTGTACAAGCGCAAATGCTGTGCAGGTGGTAGAATCTTTGCCTGACAAAAGAATTTTATTTGTTCCCGACAGGGGATTGGGGGCTTATGTTGCTTCTCAGCTGCCTGACAAGGAAATCATTTGCTTTAGCGGGTATTGCCCGACTCATATGCGAATAAGACCTGAAGAAATAATAGAAAAAAAAGAAAAATTCCCTGAAGCAGAAGTGCTTGTTCATCCTGAATGCCATACAGCAGTTATAAATCTGGCTGATTTTACAGGAAGCACAACCGGAATTATCAAAAGAGTAAAAGAAAGCAGCGCTGACACTTTTATAATTGCTACGGAAAAAGGAGTTATAGAAAGATTACAGCGAGATTATCCTGAAAAAATGTTTATTTTAGCTTCAGAAAAAGCAATTTGCGAAAATATGAAGTGGACTAGGCTGGAAGATATTTTGCTTTCGCTTGAAACAGAGCAGTTTGAGATTTCTGTTGACAAGGCTATTGCAGAAAAGGCATTAATTTCCATCGACAGAATGCTAAACGTATAATTTTATACTG
>DYOT01000107.1:1929-4914 GCA_020720345.1 Candidatus Caenarcanum sp. | reverse complement strand
GGAAATAATACTTTGCTGTGACGGCGGTATGGAAAGTTTTATGGCAACTAAACAATTAATAAAAAAAGGGTTTAAAAACATTAAATTTGTGGATGGCGGAATAGATTGTATTAAAAATCGCTGTGAATGCAGGAAAAATAACGCTATTTAATTTGAAATGGACATTTGGAGCATCTTGCTTTGGGGTGGGTTACTACATTGTTTTCCAGATCGTACATTACAGCCACTCTGCAAAACAGGTCATGTTCGCAAACAGGACATTTATGACCTTTCAGACCAGTATTCAGTATTTGGAATTTTAATTCCTCTATTTTATCTGCTAATTCAAAGTCTGCTTCGCTTGTTTGGGGAATTTTTTCGAGTGATTTTATTTTGCTCGGTGTTATTTTTAAAGCTGATGCCAGCTTTTGTCTTGCTGTTGTTGATAAATACAAGTCTCGTCCTGATTCTATGTCATCAATCAGCGAGATAGCAAGATTTGCCTTTAGCGCAAGACCCTTTTGAGATAATCCTCTATCTTCTCTTGTGCTTGAGACCAGCCGGGCTAATGTTTCGTTTTTAGGTGTTTCTTTTTTTTGCATAGGTTTAACTTAAGTAATTTTTAGTGGTAAAATTATTCTATATCAAATGAATTGAGGTTAACAACAATGAATATAAATTATCAATTAAATACTAATGAACTTGATATTAATTTTGTTAAATCCTTAAAACAACTTTTTAAAAATAAAGAAATTATCATTCATATTAGCGATATTTCTGATGACAATTATATTTCAAAAATTCCCGACATGGTTGAAAGCATTAATGAAGGAATTAAAGAAGACTTAAGTAAATGTCAAAAAATGTCATGCTGAAGTGGCAGTCGCCATCTGATAAGTCCTCGTTACATGTGTCATGTACTTATAAAGAAACGAAGGCTTTCAGCATCTTTTCTGTGTAGGATTTGAGCTTTAAATTGTTTTCTGGATAGATCCCGAATCAAGTTCGGGATGACAATACAAAGATGATAGAGCTTATGCCAATCTGAATAAATATTTGATAATAGTAGAAAAGGATAAAAAATTGGATACAAAAATTAAATTTTTACCAACAGCAGTGGGGAGTTTACCTCATACAAATCCTGAAAAAGCAATGGAGCTAGTGTTTGAATGTTTTCCAGATATTCCTGTAATCGGTCAGCTCGCAAAGGTAAGCGCTAAAGAAGATATGCTGTCTCAATATAACGAAAATATACCGGGGATTGTCTTTGATGAAGCTGATAACAGATGGTTCATGGATCAGGAAGATGAAACTTTTTACGAAAAATTGGAAGAGTTTTTTCTTGATTATGAAAGTATAGTGAATGAAGGAAATTCAGAACTTCTTGAAAAATATGCGATTTCTGAAGATCATTGCTCTACTTTGCCTATTTTTCTTAAAAAACTTGATGAATCAAAGCCAAAATTTGTTAAAGGACAGATTACAGGACCGTTTACTTTTTGCACTTCTCTTGTAGACAGAGAAAAAAAATGCATCTTTTATGATGAAACATTAAAGGAAATTGCCATAAAAGGACTTGCGCTCAAAGCGCTATGGCTCATTAAAAGATTTAGGGAAGCTTCTCCTGAAAGTCAGCCTATTATTTTCATGGACGAACCTTCCATTTCTCAGTACGGAAGTTCGGCATTTATAACAGTTAAAAGAGAAGATGTTATCGAAAGTCTCTCGGAAATTGCTTCTGTTTTACAAAAAAACGGTGCGCTTGTGGGGATTCATTGCTGCGGAAAAAGCGACTGGTCTTTGATTACAGGCACTGGAGTCGATATTCTTAACTTTGACGGGTTTTATTTCGGTGAAAGTTTAGGGCTTTTCAGCAAAGAAATTGAAAATTTCCTTAAAAATGGTGGTAAAATTGCCTGGGGAATGATTCCAACACTTGATGTGGATGCTCTTGAAGCTTCTACAATAGAGTCCTTAGCAAAAAAGTTTGAAGAAGCAAAATTATATTTGATAAATAAAGGCATCGACGAAAAATTAATCTATGAAAACGCAATTATAACTCCTTCATGCGGAGCGGGAAGTCTTACTGAAGAGCAGGCGGAAAAGGCTATGAGATTGACTTCGGAATTGGCTAATTATTTAAGAGCGAAGCAGGAGTGAAAAAGCTAAAAAGGAATAAATATAAGGCATGACAGTAACAATAGCAGTAACAGGCAAAAGCAGCAGCGGAAAAACAGCTTTTACACATTCAATTTATACGGCATTGCACAATAAATATCCTGACAAGTCGATTTTGTTGGTCGATAATGGATTAAGCAGCGATCTGGCAAATGCTTTCGGGGTTGAAGTCAGAAATACTATTCATTCGATACGGACGGGTACTTATCAATATGGATCTCCTATTCCTGATGAAATTAGCAAAAGTGAATTTATCGAATGGACGCTTAATGAAATTATTGTAAATTTGGCTGAAGATGTTGATTTGATTGTTTCAGGGCCTGTTTTTACAGAAGAATGCACCTGTGTAACAGCCAAATATATTAAAGACGCTATGAGAAAGCTTATTAAGACTTATGATATCGTCATAATCGACTGTGAATATGACTTGAGTTATGTTAACCAGCTTGTTAATTATTATCCTGACGTTACTCTGGTTTTAGCAGAAGCGACTGTTTCATCGGTATATTCAGCGATGAAAATAAAGGAATCCTCGCGCAAATATGCTTTGCCGGGGCAAATTGGTGTAGTGCTGAATAAAGTCAGAAATTCCCGTGTGCCGGATAATGTTGTTGAGCTGATGAAGGATTATGAGCTTGAAACTCTTGGTGTTTTGCCTTATGACGAGAAACTTGAAGCCGAAGACATAATAGCAAGTTCTGATATAATTGGACAATCAGCGCAGGAACTGCTTTTCAGGCTGAATTTGCCACTATGGGACGAGTGAAACCGAAATAGGACATGTCATTAAAATATTGCAATTTTATTTAGAACTCAGAAGATACACCA
>DYOT01000107.1:0-1829 GCA_020720345.1 Candidatus Caenarcanum sp. | reverse complement strand
AGATACACCATGCAGATGAATTTAATTAAAAAGATTTAAGAAAAAGTTCAGGGTGTCGATTTCTTTTATAAGAATGGTTTTGCTAGGACTAAATATTTATGAATTTATGCTATACAAACTTAAGAAAAAACATTTCTTTGCTTAAACCTGTAAAGTCTGGCAAAAGAGATGTAAATTGTCTTATTGCGCAGATTAAACTGTTTATTTCAGAAAGTCGGGAAAAAAGTATTATACTCGATCTTACGGAAATAAATTTTCTTGATTGTATAAAGATAAGTGCAATTGTCGGCACATATCATTTTCTGGATTTAAACAATAAAAAAATATTCATAATAGTTGGGAATAAGGAAGTTAAAGATTCTATTCAAACACTAAGTTTTGATAATTTGGAAATTATTTATAACAATACAAAAAAATTAGTTCTTGAAAATATTGCTTAATCTATAAAATATACATAAACTCAAATAGCTGAAAAACAAAAATATAGCGGAATAAAAGACCGCTATTTTTTGTTTATACAGAATGAGTTTTGCCCTGCATCGCCTTGCCAAGCAAGCCGTTTAGGGCATTCACTCCCGCTTCGCTGCTTAACATTTCTTAATCTTTTTTTGTAAAAATAGCAATTTTTTTATTATTATTGTTTTTATATTAATACAAGGGGTAAATAAAAAAGGGTAACCGGAACGAGGGTAGAGAAAAGGGGATTTAAAAGCATTTAAGTTTTTTATATTAAAAGTTTTTCAAATCAATATTTTCATCTTCATTAAAACAAAACCTTATTAAAAGCAAATTTAGGGGTAATTTAGCATATTTAATTTTGGTAATCTTGGGGAAAAGATACGAGAGGAGAAGTGGTTATGACATTTAGGGTTAATTCAGTTTATTCATCAGGCGCATGGGGTGGTTCTTCATCACCATACGGATACAACTCACAACAACGTTCATTATCAAATGATTTTGGGTCAGTATTCGGTGCAAATTCATCTTACGGTTATAATGATTCGATGTCATTTATGCCGGCACCACAGGGTGCAGCAGATTTCAAAATGCCGGTACCTCAGAACGCAGCTAATTTTAAAATGCCTGTGCCTGCAGGAGCAAATATACCAGGCTTCACAAATCCATTAACAGTTAATCCTTTTGGCAGAAATCGCAATTGTCATAACAGCAATAATCCGTTTCAAAATCATCATGGCGGAGCTGCTAATATGCGTTATAGTAGTTCAAGAACTTCCTTTGGTTCATTAACTAGCGGAAACAAGCTTAGCTCAATGAATATTCACACACCATCCGTTGACTATAACAGTACAACAGCCAAAACACCTTTTGGCAGCTTAACCAAAACAAATATTTCAGGCGACATCGACAGCTACAAAAAGAGTACAACACGTGTTAATACATCTAATGCAAATTTAAGCAGAACACGTGAAGTTATAGAGACACCTACTGAAACTATTACAAGAACAAGGACAAGAGGCACCTTATGGGTATAATCAAAGATTTAAAATAATAACCCCAAAACTACTTCTCGGTAAAGAGGGCGTGAGCAAATAAATAGGGTAATGAGTGAAAATTTTATCTCCTCACACCCCTCTTTCACCTCAATAAAAGTAAAGGAACCCCCTTTACTTTTTTTTTGACAAAAAATAAGTAGCAAAAAAATGATATTTATAGTAAATTTATAATTGCTTGGAGGAGTGCCAGAGCGGTTGAATGGAACGGTCTTGAAAACCGTCGTGTGGGTAACTGCACCGTGAGTTCGAATCTCACCTCCTCCGTATTTTAGTTTATTAGCAAAAGACAAGAGCCTTTTAAATTCACAAAACCCT